>WFUI01000235.1 GCA_015485035.1 Mariprofundus sp. | reverse complement strand
GCCTATCTGGTCATCGTTGTTCCACTGGTTGCTGTGATAGGCGAGCACTTTTTTACATGGCGCATGTTTGTCGCTCTGGCCCTGAATTTCTGTTTTGGTGCAGGCGTACTGGCCCCGGCACTCGCAGTCGCTGTTTCCATCGTTTATTCAACGCAGTTGCGATTGAAATTGTCCAGGCAGGGGCGATTTATCAGTGTGCTCAGTGACAGACACTCGGATAAACAGATTACCTCATCGGAACATCGGCCATGGCTGGTGTTCATGGTCACAGGGCTGTTGCCGGTGTTAATTCTGTCGCTCTATGTCTGGCTGGCTTTGGCAGGAAATGATATTGAACAGCAGTTCATTTTTTCTCAGGCCTTTGTTCTGCTGGTGATGAGTGTGACAGGCAGCATGATTCTGGTATTGAGTATCACCCGAACACTGAAAAAGGTCACCCGAACGTTGAATACAGGGCTGAAATCCCTAGCCGATGGTCATTTCAAGAGATACGTACCGGTGCTGATTGATGACGATCTCGGTGAACTGGCCAGAGGCCTCAATACAGCCATGAGAGGCTTGCAGGAACGGGAGGATTTAAAAGATTCACTCTCTCTTGCAGCTGAAATCCAGCAGGGGCTGCTGCCCACATACGAACCGTCGATTCCCAATTATCATCTGAAAGGTTTTCAGCAGACATGCTATTCGGTGGGTGGTGATTATTATGATTATATCAGGCAGGAAGACGGGCAGATCTGGCTGATTATTGCAGATGTTTCAGGCAAGGGTTATCCGGCAGCACTGACCATGGCCAATCTGCAGGCTATGCTGCGCGGTCTGGGCACGCTGGGCTGGCCGATTGAAGAGGCCGCCGGTTATCTCAACGAAGCATTATGCGATACACTGGCAGCGGGCCGTTTTGTGACCCTGTTTATGGGTAAGCTGCAGCCGGATTCGCATACATTGATTTGGGTGAATGCCGGCCATGTGCCGCCGCTGATGGTAGGCGAAAAAGGGATCAATCGACTGGAAGCATCTGCACCTCCGCTGGGTTTGATCAAGGGAGTGCAATATGAATTGGCCCGGACTGATTTCCATGTCGGCGATTTGTTTGTCGGCTATACTGACGGTGTGACCGAAACATCAAGTTACGATAGCAAGGAGATGTACGGAGAGGCGAGATTCACTGAGTGGTTGCGCGAGTATGGCGATAAGCCGGTGGCTGCATTGCCCGAGGCTCTGCTTGAGGAACTGAACGGATTCGGCCGAAATGACCGGGATGATGATTTAACACTGTTATGTGTCAGAAGGGAGAAATAATGACTGAACACAGAATTGAAAGCGATTCGATGGGTGAGATGCAGGTGCCGGCGGATGCAATGTATGGCGCATCAACCGCACGTGCTGTGGAGAATTTCCCGGTGTCGGGTTTACGTTTTCCTCGCGAATTTATCCGGGCGCTGGCCCAGATCAAACTTGCTGCGGCTACTGTGAATCAGGATTTGGGCAGGCTGAAAAAATCCAGAGCCCAACTGATCCGAAAAGCCGCACAGGAAGTTGCCGATGGCGATTGGGACAGCCAGTTCGTACTCGATATCTTCCAGACCGGTTCCGGTACATCCACCAATATGAATGCCAATGAGGTGATTGCCCATCGCTGTGCACAGATCAATGCGAATGAGAAGATACATCCGAATGATGATGTGAATATGGGACAATCGTCGAATGATGTCATTCCGACCGCCATACATCTGGCGGCTACAGATTTGCTGGTCAATGCGTTGATTCCTGCTCTCAGACATTTACATGCGGTGCTGGTGACAAAAGCCGGAGAAACCGATGATGCTGTTAAAATCGGGCGCACGCATTTGATGGATGCAACGCCGGTGACACTGGGGCAGGAGATTTCAGGCTGGGCACGCCAGGTTGAACTCGGGATTAAACGGCTGGAATCAGTGCTTCCGCGCATTACCGAGCTGGCCCAGGGCGGCACTGCCGTTGGTACCGGACTCAATACACATCCGGAATTCGGCAGGCGCATGGCAACCGAATTATCCAGAACCTGTGGTACCAAATTTCATGAAGCGAAGAATCATTTCGAGGCACAGGCAGCACAGGATGCCGCAGTAGAATTATCCGGGCAGTTAAAAACACTGGCTGTATCCCTGTGTAAAATTGCCAACGATGTGCGCATTCTGAATATGGGGCCGCGCTGCGGATTAGGTGAAATCAGTGTGCCGGCAGTGCAGCCGGGTTCATCCATTATGCCCGGCAAAGTCAATCCTGTGATCGCCGAATCCATGGCGCAGGTTTGTGCGCAGGTGATTGGCAATGATGCGACGATCACATTCGGTGGTGCTTCCGGACTGCTGGATCTTAATGTGATGCTGCCGGTGATGGCGCACAACCTGCTTGAGTCGGAAAGGCTGCTCGCTTCCGCCTGCCGTATGTTTGCCGATAAATGTGTTGCAGGGCTGGAAGCCAACCGTGAGCGCTGTGCAGAACAGATTGAGTGGAGCATGAGCATGGTTACCTCACTGGCTCCTGTGATCGGTTATGACCGTGCCTCACAGATTGCCAAACAGGCCGTCGCTGAGGGAAAAACCGTACGGCAGGTTTGTGAGGAGACAAATGTACTTCCGGCTGCGAAGCTGGAAAAGTTACTTGATCCCAAATCCATGTTAAGCCCGCAACGATAGGGGTGAAACGCAAGTATTCCTTTCCACGGTGATCCATGCCCCTGCAAATTTAGACATGGCATCTGGAAACGGCCGGATGCTTCCGGCACACTGCCGCCATGCTTGAAATCCGTGATTTGTCGTTGACGGTGTCCATTGAAGGTCGCCGGGTCGAAGCTGTTTCGGCTGTATCCTTACAGCTTGAAGCAGGTCGTGTGCTGGGACTGGTGGGTGAATCCGGTTGCGGGAAATCACTGACGGCACAGGCCATTCTGCGCCTGGGTGAACATCAGGGGGTTGAAAAAAGCAGTGGCGATATTCTGCTCGACGGCAACAGCCTGTTTGAGATGGATGATGAATCGTTACGTCGTATTCGCGGCGGCCGCATATCCATGGTGTTTCAGGAGCCGATGACAGCACTGAACCCTGTCTTTTCTATCGGCAGCCAGATTACCGAGGTGATTCGCCTGCATCTGGATATGGATAAACAGCAGGCCAATGCCCGTGCCGTTCAGCTGTTGCATGATGTCGGCATGCAGGATGCGGAACAGGTGTTGAAACAGTATCCGGATTCACTTTCCGGAGGTATGCGCCAGCGGGTGCTGATTTCCATGGCGATGGCTGCTGACCCTGATTATATTATTGCTGACGAACCGACGACGGCGCTGGATGTGTCAGTACAGAAACGAATTATAACGCTACTGTTGAATCTGCAAAAAAAACGCAACCTCGGCCTGTTACTGGTCACGCATGATTTCGGACTGGTGGCTGAAATGTGTGATGATGTCGCTGTGATGTATGCCGGACAAATTGTTGAGGCAGGAAAAGTCGCGGATATATTCGATCATCCCGCCCACCCATACACCCGCGCTTTGATGGGGTGCAGGCCGGAGGTTTCCGAGCCGGGCGCATCATTAACCGTGATTTCGGGGCAGGTGCCATCCCCCGGTCATTGGCCTCAGGGATGTCATTTTGCCGAACGGTGCTCGCTGGCCCGGCATGACTGTATGGAAAAGCCGGTGACTGCCGCTTGCTGGCAGCAGGGTGAACATATTGCACGTTGTTTGCACGTCGATGAGCATGATATGGATGATCGTACATGAGCGTTCTGGCTGTAAAAAACGTCAGTAAAACATTTTCCGCCGGAGGCATGTTCCGGGCTTCCGGAAAAGGTAAACGGGCTGTGGATCATGTGTCGTTCTGTCTGAATGCGGGGGAAACGCTGGCGATAGTCGGGGAATCAGGAAGTGGAAAATCTACCACGGCACGGTTATCCATGCGTTTATTGAAGTCTGATACCGGATGCATTGCATGGAACGGAGTAGATGTCACATCGCTTGGTGGCAGGGCTTTACGTCAGCGCAGGAATCATATCCAGATGGTGTTTCAGGATCCGTTTGCCAGTTTAAATCCACGTATGAAAATCTGGGAAACAGTGGCCGAAGGTTTGCGTGTTCACCGGCCGGATTTGTCGAAAAAACAGCGGCGCGATCTGGTGGCTGAAACACTGCATCTGTGCGGTCTGGATGAGGCGGGAATGGATCGTTATCCGCATCAGTTTTCCGGTGGTCAGAGACAGCGAATCGGCATCGCCCGTGCCCTGATTGTAGAACCTGCCGTGCTTGTGCTGGATGAACCGGTATCTGCCCTGGATGTGTCGGTGCAAGCCCAGATCCTTAATCTGTTGAAGGAATTACAGGAAGCCAAAGGACTGGCCTATTTGTTTATTTCGCATGATTTGTCTGTGGTGTCTCACATTGCTGATCGTATAGCGGTCATGTTTGACGGAAGAATTGTCGAACAGGGGCGCGCGGCGGAGATATTTGAACATCCGCATCATCCCTATACCCGGGCATTACTCGATGCCCGGCCAATTTTACATCCATCGCAAAGGCAGAATCTGAAATCCGCTGATAACCCTGTTGATAAAACCGGTGAAGGCATGGCTGACACCGGTTGTGCATACCGGCTGAGGTGCCCGAATGTTTTATCCGATTGTGCCACTTTTGACGGTCAATTGAACAGTCGCGGTTTTGCCTGTCTGCATCCGTTGTCAGAAAACAAATGACAGGGTTTGCCGGGCTGGTCCGGCGCGATTTTTCTGATGATTCCCCGCTGGCCACCAGTTTGCCCGGCTATTCGCGCCGGGATGAGCAAATCGATCTGGCGGGGGAGGTTGCAACAGCATTTGAAGGCGGTTCCATGCTGTTGGCTGAAGCTGAAACCGGCACGGGCAAGACACTTGCATATCTGGTTCCGGCACTGCGTTCTGACGCCAAGGTTCTCATTTCCACCCATACCCGCGCATTGCAGGATCAGCTGGTACACCGCGATTTACCTGCCGTACAACAGGCACTCGGGGCTTCCCGTCACGTAGCCCTGTTGAAAGGGCGTTCCAACTATCTCTGTCCGCAACGATTGAAGCTTTTTGTTTCCAGTCCGCAGCTGGAAATGTGGGCACAGAAGTCGATGCTGAAGGTGTTGGACTGGTCGCATCAAACAGAGGATGGTGATCTGTCAGGTTTGCCATTCGACGTGTTTGCCAAAGGGATTGGTCCGATGGTGACAGCCACAGCTGATCAGTGTCTGGGTTCAAAATGCGGGGATTTTGAGCGCTGTCCGCTGATGAAAGCGCGTCAGAAAGCACAGGCCGCGGATATTGTTGTGACCAACCACAGCCTGCTGCTGGCCGATGCCGTACTCAAAGCCGGCGAATTCGGTGAACTGTTACCTGATTTCGATGCCTATGTACTGGATGAAGCACATTCATTGCCGGATCTGGCATGTCAGCATTTCGGCGTGACTGTCACACGTATGAAATTGATTCAGTGGCTCAATGATATGCAGGCACAACTCGATGCTATGGGAGACGAACCGGATCTGAAAAAGGATGTGACCACATACGGGAAAACGGTACTTGATTGCTGGTTGAAAACGGGGCTGGAAGATCTGCAGCAGGCATGGACTGCAATGCACAGGCTGGCCGAATCCAGACGCGAACGCAGTGAGGATATGGCCAGATTGGCTGATCGTGCCGGGCAGATAGCATCTGATATCGAAATGGTACGGGAGCCTTTACAGGGCTTCGTAGGCTGGAGTGAAGGCGAGGGTGAACAGCTTAAATATACGGTTGCTCCGGTCGAAACCGGGCCTGTATTGCACAGCCATTTATGGGAACGTCCGGCCTCATTCGTGCTGATGTCGGCCACATTGCGGTTATCCGGCAGTTTTGATCATGCCAAAGCCAGGCTCGGGCTGGATGAAACGGATGAGGTATTTCATGCGTCTCCATTCGATTATGGCAAACAGGCGATGATTTATTTGCCGCGTCATATGCCAAATCCGTTTTCCGAGCAGGGTATTGAAGCCATTACGGATGAGATGGAAACACTGATCCGGGCCTCGCACGGACGCGCCTTTGTGCTGTTTACGTCGTGGAATATGCTCAGACAGGTTGGGCCGGAACTGGCGCAGCGTTTGCCCTGGAATGTACTGATTCAGGGCGAGAGCGGTAGTCGTGATGCCATTCTTGATGCTTTCCGCACCGATACCCATTCCGTACTTTGTGGCACACGCAGTTTCTGGGAGGGTGTAGATGTGCCCGGTG
>WFUI01000234.1 GCA_015485035.1 Mariprofundus sp. | reverse complement strand
CGCGTATTCCGCAAGAAAGTCTATGAAGTGCCGCAGGCCGGACGTGCAGCGCGCGGCAAGGCGCTGGTGAATCTGTTGCCGGTCGAAAAAGGTGAAAAGATTTCTGCCACGCTGGCGATTCGCGAATTTGATGAAGGTCATTATATCATTATGGCTACGAAGAATGGTGTAATCAAGAAGACCAAGTTAACCGAATACCAGAATATTCGTGCCAATGGCATCATCGCTATCAAGATCGACGATGACGATGGCCTGATTGGCGTAGTCGTATCCAATGGCGAGCAGGATATCATGCTCTGTGCCAGCAATGGCAAGGCGATTCGTTTTTCTGAATCGGATGTCCGCCCGATGGGGCGCAGTACGCGCGGTGTCACCGGCATGCGCATGGCTAAAGGTGAACGGCTGATTTCGATGACGCTGGTTTCTGATCGCGCCACCTTGCTGGCTGTGTCAGAGAACGGCTTTGGCAAACGTACATCGGTGTCTGAATATAATGTGCAGAAACGTGGCGGACAGGGTGTGTTTACTCTCAAGACCGGCGGACGCAACGGTGCCATGATCGGTGCGCTGCTGGTGCTCGATGAAGATCAGGTGATGATGATGACCGATACCGGACGTCTGGTGCGCATCAAGATGGATGGCGTATCGGTGATTGGCCGCAATACACAGGGTGTGAAACTGTTCGGGGTGGAAGAGAACGAACGGGTCATCGGCGCTGTGCGGGTAGCGGAAAAACAGGAAGATGATGCGTTGGAAGAGAGTGCGGATGCCGACAGCGAGGCCGTTGATGATTGATCGTCAGGCGTTTCGCCGTTCTTTTGATGCGATGGAAGCTGCACTGGCACGCCGAGGTGATGGCGTGGTGGGAGCAGACAGCCCATGGGGCAGGGCGCGTGCACTCGATGCCAGACAGCGTGAACTGAAAGTTGAATCCGAGGCATTACAGGCCGAGCGCAATCGGGTTTCAAAGTTAATTGGCCAGAAGAAAGGCGCCGGCGAAGATGCCAGTGCCGAAATTGCTGCCATGGGTCAGGTATCCCGTCGGGTAAAAGAACTGGAAGCACAGGCCAAGGAGGCTGAAGCAGAATTTACTGCTGTGTTGCTGGAGATTCCCAATCCGCTGCATGAGTCCGTGCCCGATGGCAGTAGCGAAGATGATAATGTCGAAATTCGACGTTGGGGCACGCCGCGCACGGATGAGGTGCCGCCGCACTGGGATATCGGCGCCGATCTGGGCATTCTCGATTTTGAAGCGGGTGCAACACTGGCCGGCAGTCGTTTTACCGTATTAAAAGGTGCTGCGGCGCGTCTGGAACGTGCATTGATGCAGTTTATGCTGGACTTGCATACTGATAAACATGGTTATGAAGAAGTATGGGTGCCAGCCATGGCCAACCGCAAAACCATGACAGGTACGGGCCAGTTACCGAAATTTGCCGATGATTTGTATAAACTGGAAAATGAAGATTTATTTCTGATTCCGACCGCTGAAGTGCCCGTAACAAATCTGTATCAGGATAAGATTCTCAGTGCAGATGAACTGCCCAAACGTCACTGTGCCTATACGCCGTGTTTCCGTCGTGAGGCCGGTTCTGCCGGGCGCGATGTGCGTGGCATGATTCGCCAGCATCAATTCGATAAAGTTGAACTGGTTCATCTGACAACACCGGAACGCAGCCTGACCGATCTGCAGGAACTGACCGGACATGCTGAGGCCGTATTACAGGTGTTGGGCCTGCCGTATCGTCTGGTTGAGTTATGCAGTGCGGATATCGGTTTCTCCTCACAAAAAACCTATGATCTGGAAGTATGGCTGCCGAGTCAGAATTGCTATCGTGAAATTTCATCATGTTCCTCCTTTGGTCAGTTTCAGGGGCGCCGAGCCGGTATCCGTTATCGTGAAGAGGGGGGGAAACCGCAACCGGTTGCAACCCTGAACGGTTCCGGTCTGGCTATTGGTCGTACGCTGGTTGCAGTGCTGGAAAACTACTGGCAGCCGGATGGTTCGGTTACTATACCAGACGTCCTGCAACCGTATATGGGTGGCATGCAGAAGATTTCATAGCTTCAGCCTGTCCGTGTTTTTCTGGCAGAGGATGACAACAGACAGACTGCATTCATCCACTGCGAACCGGAGATGGATGGCGCATCATTGATGTGACCAGCTCCGGTATTGGCCACATTCTCCCTGTAACTACCGCCGTGAAAGCAGTAAGATGATCCAGTAAGAT
>WFUI01000233.1 GCA_015485035.1 Mariprofundus sp. | reverse complement strand
CCCTGCGTGGCAAAAAACATGGCCGGTCGCAAATCCAGCAACAGCAGCGCCGGACGTTCGCGTTCCTCGCGGAATAATTTGGTATGCGGCTTGCCGGTACGCGCCGTGACCCGCCAGTCCATATTGCGAATCTCATCGCCGGGCTGATACGGCCTGACCTCGTCAAATTCCACGCCGCGCCCCTGAAAGCGGGACAAATGCCCGCCCGCCATCAGCGCACGCGGATAGCCCTCGCGCAGCCGCAGGCTGGCGGCCGGACGTTGCAGCTGAATCAAATAGTCCAGATCAGCTCGGACAGGGTCAGGCCGTATCAGTTTCAGGGTTTGGATGGGGACTCCTTGCCGTGGGTGCCGGCGCTGGTGGCCGGCGCAGCACCCTGATCGGCCTGCCCGGCTACCGGCCGGGGTATATCGACAAACAGGATATCCTGCTTCATCTGCTGCTGCCATTGTTTCAGCAAGAAGCTGCTGACCGCAAAATACTCATCCCGGTCGGACACCTGGAGCAGGTATCGATCACCCTGCTTGGCTGCGGCAAAGCGATACTGCCGTTTGATATCCGGCGTGCGCACCGAGACGGTCAGGATCGGGTGTGCAACATCAAAACCAGCCGGCGGCTGTTTGCCGAGCACCTTGTCAAAGCGCAGCGTGGCCAGCAGATGCAAGGCCTGCTCCACCGCATGCTGATCCAGCTGTTTGCCCGCAGGCATCGGGCTGGCGCGCCACACGCTCTGTTTATCCCCCTTGCTGCGGGTCAGTACAATGCCGGCAAGCTCCAGTTCGTTCACCTGGTCGGCACTGATCTGCAACAGCCCTTTATCCTGCCACTGGCTCTCATCCAACGGCAGCTCATAGCTACCCAGGCTGACACTGTAAACAGCCTGATGTTCGCCATCACGGGCATAGCTCTGACGCGCCCCCGCGCCCTTGCCGAGATAGAGTTCGGCGACCACCTTGCCCGCCTTGCTCAATACCACATGACGCTCAAAATCATCGTCGCTCAGTTTGAAACGCGCCAATGATGAGGCCGATGTGGCAACAGCCAGGCCATGTTTCAGTTCAGACAAGCGCTGCAGCATCCCGCTAACTTTGCCACTATCAGCCGGAAATCCCGCAGCGGTTTTCCAGCTATCGCCCTTATGCAGCGTAACAGCCTGTTTGTTCGGCCCGTCAATACGAATGCTGTCGATCTCAGCCGGGGCGAATGATAACAGCACAGCACCGGCCTGTGCTGCCGGAAGACGACTGCCGCCTGTATATGCAACAGCTACCAGTACCAGCTGCACCACTGCCGCTATGGCAAGTATACGAATGATCGATTTCATCACTTACACCTCCGCCAGAATTGCATCGAATTGCATGCGCTTGCGTTGATACAGCCACCGCCGCCACAGCCAGACCAGGCTCAGCCCGAACAGCGCCAGAGCATAATTCAGATATTCCCAGAACAACTGATCCTCATGCGCCATCGGCATCAGGGTGCGGGCAAAGCTGGCGCGGCTGCGAATAGCCAGCAGCCCCTCATCCTGCAACGACCAGTCCACTGCATTCTGAATCAGTTCCAGTTGACGGGTGTATTGCGTGCCCATGCCCTGCGAGCTCAGGCTGACCACCATATCACGCGCAAAAGCATTGGCGCCGATCACCACCAACCGGGCCGAATCCGATGATCGTGCGATGACACTGCCGACCACTGCAGCGGTTTTTCCGTGCTTGCCTGCATTCTCATCCTTGTTCATGGCATCCTTATCCGTGGTATCCTTGCCCTGCTGTTTGAGCAGCGGCGAATCTTTGCCCTTGAACCAGGAATCAAATCGCCCCTTGATGGCCACCGCGACCAGTTCACTGCCGCGTTTGCTGGCCGGCCTGAATCCGGAGTCCGGATACAGCCCGTAATTCGGCATGATATCGGCCTGATCCGATACCCAGCTATCGGGCGAGGTGTGCAGCAACTCGATCACCTGCCTGTCTTTATTTTTCTGTTGATCCACATGCAATGGTGATGGCCAGCTCACCGTCAGTTGCTGTAGCGAGGCCGTCATCGGGTTATTCCGGTTCAAGCCATCCCCGCGCACATCGGCAAACAGCGGATAGGGCATCATGCGGATTTCATTGATCGAGATGCCACCGAGCTGCCTGCGTACCGGAATCGGCAATGCGGCGCTGTGCGGATCCAGCACCAGCGTTTTATCTATCGTAATACCGGCATGCTTGAGCCATGCCTCCAGACCGGACTGATGCGTTTTGGCGCTCAGGGTATTGCTGATCCCGATATCGAAGGGGGAGGTGGCCATCACCACCGACCCGCCCTGCATCAGGAACTGATCGATGGCGAACAACTGCTGCTGATTCAGCGCATCCGGCGCCAGCAGCAGCAACAAATCGGCATCCGCCGGCACGTGCCCGTCCTTCAGGTCGGCATCGATGACCCGTTCGTTTTTCTCCAGCATGGCGCGCAACAGCTGATAGTGTTTGCCGCGCGGCGCTGGCAGATAGGGGCTCGACGGGCGTGCCGGAGCCGGCGTCACCAGCACCACGGTTTTCATATAGCCCGGTGCCATGCGCTGCAAGGCAGCAGTAATCGCACGTTTGAGGTTACCCTTGTTCAGCTCTGCCGGCAGCGGCACCTGCACTGCTTCATCACCGTGTTCGAGCACCATGTAAAACCAGAATGGTTTCGGATCCAGCAAGCTGGCGATTTGCGGCCCGAAGCCGTATTGCTGTTTCAGCCGTTTGGCCAGTGTGCCGCCATTCGCATCCGGATCGCTGAAATCGACCTTCAGCTTGCTGGCGGATGTGTGCTGCATGGCTGTGAGTATGGCCTGCAATTCCTGCCGTAACGTCCTCAACTCACCCGGCAGTTTGGCCGGGGCGGAGATATAGCCGTGAAAGGTGACCGGTGTTTGCAGTCCGGCCAGCGGATCGCCGCCGCTCTGCCAGGCCTGGGTCACTTTGCGAATCGCACTGGTTATCGCATATTCCGGATTCTTCAGCACCACTTCCGGATCACCGCCGCCACTGCTTTTCACCTCGATCAGATCCTTAAACCCGAGTGTTTCAAACTGATCGCCATAGGCAATCACCAGATTGAAGTAGGAGTTGACCACGCCGGACTCGTAGCGGCTGGCCATGCGAAACGGCACCGGACGGATATTGTATTTTTCCGCCGCCTGACGCTCCGCTGACGGATCGGTTTGCGGATCGACGAATTCCACCCGCACATGCTTGCCGCCGGCCACCTGATATTCCTTGAGCAGGTCTTCGAGTTGCGGCACCAGTGGCTCCAGCAAGGGGTGTGTCCTGGCCGAGAAATAACCGCGAATCAGCAACGGTTCCTGCAATGCATTCAGATCATTGCGGGTGGCATCGGACAGGGAATAGATATGCCCGTCGGTCAAATCAGCGCGCAGTATACCCACCGGTTGCATCCAGACATTGATCAGCAGCGCATTGCAAATCACCAGCAGCGTCAGCCAGCCCCAGCGCCGATGATGGCTATTGGCCTGATTGCCGGCCCAGCACAACCGCTCCAGCGAATAGCGGTTGAGCATCAGAAAGATAGCCACGATGGACAGGTAATAGAGCAGATCGCGCACATCGAGTACGCCGCGCGTGATCGAATCAAAGCGCGATCCGGTGCCCAGCAGCGCCAGCAGCGAGCCGATGTCGCGACCAAACAGCGTGGTCAGCATATCCGAGCCGATCAGGTAAAACACCGAACAAACCGCTACCGTCAGAATCAGTGCAACAATCGGATTATCGGTGCGTCCGCTCATATACAGACCGATGGCCAGATAGGCGGCCGCCAGAAACAGGCTGGCCAGATAACCGCCCCACACCGGCCCCCAGTCCAGCGGCCCCATCATGGCGACCGTCAACGGAACCGGCAGCGTCAAGGCCAGCGCCAGCGCCACCAGCGCCAGACCAGCGCTAAATTTACCCAGAATCAGAGATAACGGTGACACCGGTGCCGTCAGCAGGCTTTCCAGTGTGCCGGCCCGGCGTTCTTCCGACCAGCTGCGCATGGTCAGGGCCGCTACCAGAAAAATCAGCAGAATCGGCATCCACTGAAACAGCAGCTTCACATCGGCAATATTGCGGGCGAAAAAGGCTTCGGCCCAGAAGAAGACAAACAGGTTGACCACCAGGAATGCAGCCAGAAACAACCACGCGGCAGGCGATGCAAAAAAGCTGTTAAATTCCTTTCGGCATACTTCAGCGATCGCTTTCATCAGGCATCCTCCTTCATATCTGTTCGATTGACTTCAGCAAATACGGTTTCCAGATCACGCACCTCCGGCTGCATGGCATAGAGTTTATCGCCATGCTGATGCACGGCCGCCGCCACAGAAGGGGCGATATTGGCCGGCGCGGTGATGGCATAGCAATAATGTTCGCCATCCTCCGCACGCTGTTCAACAGATGCCACGCCTTCAATCTGCCCCAGATATCCGACCGCCTCGGGATTATCCAACCGGATCAGCAGCGTATGGCCGGATTGCAGCCCATCCAGTGAGGAATCGACCACCAGTTTACCGGCGCGCAGAATCAATACCCGCTCGCAGACAGCCTGCACCTCTTGCAGAATATGGGTAGAGATAATGACCGTCGCCTGCTCGGACAGTTCGGCAATCAGGCCGCGCATATGACGAATCTGGGTTGGATCGAGGCCGTTGGTCGGCTCATCGAGAATAATAATATCGGGATTGTGCAGAATCGCCTGCGCCACGCCGACGCGCTGGCGATAACCGCGCGACAGCGTCTGAATCGATTGCGATGCCTTCTCCTGGAGTTCGGTGCGACGAATCGCCGTGGCCACAGCCTTATTGAGCTCACCTTCGTCCACGCCGTGCAAACGCGCCTGATATTGTAAATATTCAATCACATTCATTTCCGGCCAGACCGGACAGTTCTCCGGCAAATAGCCGATACGCCGTTGTAAAGCGGCCTTATCATCCCCTGTTCTCCAGCCGTCGACGCAGATACTGCCTGTCGTCGGCTCCAGAAAGCCGGTGATCATTTTCATGATCGTCGATTTTCCCGCCCCGTTGTGACCCAGCAAACCCACCACTTCACCGCGTGGAATACTCACACTCACATCATCAACGGCTTTGAAATCGCCGTAGTATCGACTTAAATGACTGATTTCAATCATATAACACCCTCCAAAAAAGATTCAGATATGATCAGGCCAGTTTGTAGAAAGTGAAAACAGTAATTTCAAGCGTTGCCCATAGAGCGGGCATGACAACAACTAGTAAAGCATCATGGCACCGCGACGCGCGCCAGTAATTCAGCAATCACATCGTCGCTGCT
Source organism: Mariprofundus sp. (assembly GCA_015485035.1). Lineage (GTDB taxonomy): Bacteria > Pseudomonadota > Zetaproteobacteria > Mariprofundales > Mariprofundaceae > Mariprofundus. Next base: position 740 of record WFUI01000233.1, on the reverse strand, counting down.
CACTCCTGCAGCTTCAGCTTCAAAACTGAGCAACACACGATGACGCAGCACATCCGGCGCAATGGCCTGCACATCTTCGGGGCTGACATAATCACGCCCGGCCAGCCAGGCATGGGCACGCGAACAACGATCCAGCGCTATGGTAGCGCGCGGACTGGCTGCATATTCGATCCAGCGGGCCAGTTCATCACTGTATTTCGCCGGTTCCCGCGTTGCCATGACCAGATGCACGATATAATCCTCCAGTGCTTCGGCCATGTGTAAAGCCATGGATTCGGTTCTGGCCGCAAACAACTCGGCCTGCGTGACCTGCCGGGTCATGGCGCTATCGCTATGGTCAAATTCCTGACGCGACAGGCGCAGAATCTGTTTTTCCGTCGCCGTATCGGGGTAATCGATTCGCACATGCATCAGGAATCGATCCAGTTGCGCTTCCGGCAAGGGGTAAGTGCCCTCCTGCTCAATCGGGTTCTGGGTGGCCATGACCAGAAACAATTCGGGCAGCTGATGCGAGACCTTGCCGACCGTAATCTGGCGCTCGGCCATCGCTTCGAGCAGCGCCGCCTGCACCTTGGCCGGAGCGCGATTGATTTCATCGGCCAGAATCAGATTATGAAACAACGGGCCTTGCTGGAAATGAAACGAGCCGTCCTGCGGACGATAGACTTCGGTGCCTGTGAGATCAGACGGCAGCAGATCGGGCGTAAACTGCACACGGTGGAAATCACCCTCCATACCGT
>WFUI01000232.1 GCA_015485035.1 Mariprofundus sp. | reverse complement strand
GCGGGAAATGCACCAGTCCTGAATATTGCGCATCCATTCAAAGTAGGTCTTTTCCCAGAACTGTGGCACAAAACGAATATCGCCATCTTCCACCGCCTTGATGGCCGGTGCGGCCAGCGGCTTGATATCAACATACCACTGATCGGTCAGATAAGGTTCCAGCACAGCATGCGAACGGTCACCTCGACCTACCTGATGCGTATGTTCCTCGATTTTATGCAACAGACCTTCCGCATCGAGATCCGCAACCACATGCTCGCGCGCTTCATAGCGTTCCATGCCGCGATATTTCTCCGGCACAATCGCATCATCCAGCAGATGCGCCTGCGGTGTCAGAATATTGATCAACGGCAAATCATGGCGTTTACCGACATCGTAATCGTTAAAATCATGCGCCGGTGTAATCTTCACACAACCGGTACCGAACTCCGGATCGACATAATCATCGGCAATGACAGGAATCGTGCGCCCTGTCAGCGGTAGAATTAACTCTTTACCAATCAGTCCCTGATAACGCGCATCATCCGGATGTACAGCTACGGCTGCATCACCGAACATGGTTTCCGGACGCGTGGTAGCAACAATGACATGCTTGCTCGGATCATCGGCATGCGGATAACACATATGCCAGAAATAGCCCTGCTCTTCATCATGCACAACTTCCAGATCGGAAACCGCTGTTTCCAGTACCGGATCCCAGTTAACCAGACGTTTGCCGCGATAAATCAGTCCTTCTTCATAGAGACGAACAAATACCTCTTTGACCGATCGGGACAGCCCTTCATCCAGCGTAAAACGTTCACGCGACCAGTCGCAGGATGCACCGAGCCGTTTGAGCTGATTCACAATCGTGCCGCCGGACTCCTCCTTCCACTCCCACACCCGATCCAGAAACCGTTCGCGCCCCAGATCCCTCCGGTGAACCCCTTCCTTATCCAGCAATCGCTCCACCACCATCTGGGTGGCAATACCGGCATGATCGGTACCCGGCTGCCACAGTGTGGATTTCCCCTGCAGACGCTGCCAGCGAATCAGCATATCCTGAATGGTAAAGGTGAAGGCATGCCCCATATGCAAACTGCCGGTCACATTCGGTGGCGGAATCACAATACAATAATTTTCATCAGCCGGGGCAGGCTTGAATGCATCAGAGTTCAACCACTGATCATTGATGGCAGGCTCGACTGCCTGCGGGTCGTAGGTTTTAGCTAGCTCGTGCTGGCTCATGGAATTCCTCAGTCTGGGGTTAAATTTAGTCGGCGCATGCTACGTGCAAGGGGAAATCGGGCAACCTGCACATATTTTCAGGGCGATCAATGCTATTTCACCCCCGATTCGATACCGGCATTGACCGCACAGTACAAAGCGACACAATCACGAACATGGAAACAGCTGTCCTGTTATTAGCCGCCGGAAGCGGGCGCCGGTTTGGCGGCGAGATGCCCAAACAATATGTCGAGGTAAACGGCAAAGCCATTGTCCTGCATACACTGGAGCACCTGGCACTGGAACCACGGATCAGCATGGTTCAGCCTGTCATTGCCGAAGGGGATCACCATTTCGCCAGACTGATTGCAGACAGATCTTTTCCGTTCAGTGTGTTACCGGCCGTGACCGGTGGTGCAGAACGTTCTATATCCATGCAGAGGGGATTGGCTGCCTTACCAAAACATGTTGAACTGGTAGCCGTACACGACGCCGCCCGACCATTGCCATCGCAGGCATTATTATCCGATGTGCTGGATGTCGCCGAACGATTTGGCGCTGCAGTCCCCGGCCTGCAGGTTCATGATACAATCAAGCTTATTGATTCACAAGGCAAGGTACTGGAAACGCCACAACGTCAATACCTCAGAGCCGTGCAAACGCCACAGGTAGCAAAACGTCAGTGGTTTGAAAAAGCCATCATGCAGGAGTCAAATCGTTTACATATGCATACCGATGATGCATCGCTGCTTGAAGCTGCCGGATTTGATGTCCATGTCAGCAAAGGCGATGTTCAGAACCGGAAAATCACCACAATGGAAGATTTGGCATGGATGGCATCGATACTTGACGGTCATGATTAATATCCGAAAAGGGGATTGTTGATGAAAATAGATATCCGCGTAGGGCAAGGATATGATGTGCATCCGTTTGCCGATCACAGAAAACTGATCCTGGCCGGAGTTGAAATCCCGTATGAGCGCGGTCTGGCCGGTCATTCCGATGCAGATGTATTATACCACGCCCTGTGCGATGCATTGCTGGGAGCCGTGGGTCAGGGTGATATTGGCCAGCATTTTCCCGATACCGATGCACAATATAAAAATGCAGACAGTGCATTGTTTGTTGCACAGACAGTGAAATTGCTCAAGACACTGGGGTGGGAGATTGGCAATATTGACTGCACCATCATGGCACAGGAGCCCAAAATTGCGCCGTATGTGCCGCACATGAAAAAAAACATGGCTGCCCTCCTTCTGGTTTCCGAGCAAGATGTGAATATCAAAGCAACAACCACTGAACGGCTGGGTTTTATCGGCAGAAAGGAGGGCATTGCAGCTGAGGCTGTGGCACTGGTAATCCGTAATCGTTGAATTCAGGCCATAGCATCAAAAACTGTAACCGCTAACCTGATGTCCTGAGGCTCGGCGTTAGGGTAAAGTCACCGATTGCTTCGGGCACCGGGTCCACCAGTATCGTGAAAGCACGGCTGCCCAGCCCCCGTACCGGCATATTATCTCTGGCAGGCCTGGAATACGGCACCCGGCGAACAAGCTTCCCGGACGACGGCAAATCTATTTCAAACGAATATCTTGCAATCTGTTTGTCCGGTTCCGTTTTCGAAAAAAAGGTTATTTCAATATTTGGCAATAGCATATCACTGGCCAGCAGGTTTTTTATTTTTCCCCGAATGAGTAAAACCCTGCTATCATCATTACGGGTAATCCAGACAGACCGCACGCTTTCGGAGACGATGCGCCAGTCTTTGGCGCGTAATGGCATATCAAAGCCGACATTGATCAGCGTGCTGCGAAACCAGCGATTATCCAGCCATGCATCTTTCTGCAACCAAAACCCGCTACTGATAACCAGCAGCAGCATAACCACAAACCACGGCCATATATGTGCTGTTTTTCGAACCGGAGCAAGCTCCGGTTGCTTATCTTCAGGATAAAGCTGATCAGTCGCCGAAAATTCAAAACCACATCGATGACAGACGAATAAAACATCTTCAACATCGTGCGTGATCTCATAATTTATCTGGCAGTTCGGACATTCAAGATGCATGCGCGCATATTGAATATTTACCTGCCATTTGTCAGCAGCATGAAATCAGGACATATAATTGAACACTATCCGCCAGTGACAGGCAGGCACACCGAAGCTACCGTTTGCAGCCATGTCAGCAGACCATTCCATGATTCAAATGCAGCGCCTCATGCTCCGATACCCGACCGGAAAAACAGCCCTTTCCGGCCTGACCCTGGATATTTCACAGGGGCAGTTTGTCTATCTTGTCGGAGAAAGCGGAGCCGGAAAATCTTCCCTGTTGCGCATGTTTTACGGCGGGATTCGTCCGACATCTGGCACATTGACGGTACAGCAAACAGATATGCGCTCCGCCGGTGAGGCAAAAGTGCGTGAGCTTAGGCGACGAACCGGCATTATTTTCCAGGATCACCGTTTGCTGTTTTCACGCACCGTTTTTGAAAATGTAGCATTGCCATTGCGTGTGCAGGGCTGGAAAACCGAGCGTCTGATTCCACGCGTGCGCAAAGTACTGGCTTATGTGGGTCTGGCTGACCGGTTATGGTCCTATCCGGAAGCCCTGTCCGGCGGTGAGCAACAGCGTGTTGCCATTGCCCGCGCCATGACCGCCAATCCGGCGGTCATTCTGGCTGACGAGCCAACCGGCAACCTGGATGTGGATACTGCACGCCGGGTACTGGATTATCTTACGGCACTGAATCGCCAGGGCACAACCGTCATCATGGCCACGCATGATCTGCATTTACTGGAGTCACATCCGGGCCGTGTGGTGCAATTACACAATGGATCACTGGCAGGAAGTGGTTATGAATAAACGCACCGAAGTTATTCCGGATAAGGTAACCCCCCGACTCCCCGGCGGCTTTCATTTGCCCCCATTCGGTATTCATCAGGTTCTCGCCCTGATGATTGTCTGCATTGCATTATGGGCTATAGGTGCAATCTGGCTGGGCATGCAAGCTGCCAGCCAGTGGGTTGGCAGCTGGCAACAGGATATTCATATCCACGTCTATCTGGATTCTGCTGATAAGGATCAATCTATCAAGCTGAAACAAAAACTGGAAACCATCCCGCAAATCGCCGCTGTCAGAAAAATATCTGCTGAAGAAGCCGCCCGCTGGATGCAGAACTGGTTACATGATGCCGGAATGAACCAGAAAGAGCTGGCCGAGCGTCTGCCTGTTACCTTTGAATTATCGCTATTAGACGAGCAATCCGAGTTTCTGTTTTCTGATATTCGTGATATTGCATCCCGATTCGGTGCCCAGGTCAATGAGGATGAAGTCAATCTGGCTCAGGCTCATCACTGGATTTCTCAGGCCAGATATCTGGTCTGGTTTGCATCGTTGATCCTGGCTCTGGCCATGGCACTCATTATTTCCAACACCCTGCGCATGACGTTGTTGGCCCGCGCCGATGAAATTCACCTGATGCGTTTAATGGGGGCACAGGAATGGTTTGTTCGCATGCCGTTTATTCTTGAAGGCATGGTACTTGGAGCCGGTGCAGGCTTTATAGCATGGCTACTGCTTTGGCCCGTCGTATTAGGGTCCCATGACTGGTTTGCCACTATGCAGGTGGATTTAAGCAACTGGGTATTATTGCTGCCACTCCTGATAAGTGGCAGCCTCGTTGGCACCTTTGGCGCTGTGATTGCAACGGCCAGAGTGGTTTCTTCAGAATCTGTCACGTAGACATTCTTGTCCCGAATAGAATTTGACGGACAACTACAATGGCATTATGTTGCGCGCCTTGCAGAAA
>WFUI01000231.1 GCA_015485035.1 Mariprofundus sp. | reverse complement strand
ATTGTGGATGACGATCTGTTCAAATGCCTGAGCAAGGATGCGCAGGCGCGCATTATATTTATCCGACAGGCGCTTGAACCGTGCCTTGGCAGCAGCGGCAAAATACCCGTACGTGATGTGTTGCAAACAGCATGGTCGCGGTTGTCCATGCCGGAGCTGATTGATGCCACGGCAAGCCGGAATGTGGAAGCGGCACTGGAACTGATCGAATCGCTGGAGGAGGGTGGTCGTATCGATTTCTCGCTGCTCGATGAACGACTTGAAAAACTCTATGCCGCACCCGATGCATCCGATGTCGCCGGGCAGGTGGAGCTACTGACTATGCACGCTGCCAAAGGCTTGCAGTGGGATACAGTTATCTTGCCGGGACTGGGACACAAGGGTGCCAATGCTGACGCACCATTACTGGCTTTTACCGAAGTGCCGGTCTGTGGTGGAGCCATACCCCTGATGGCAGTCAAAGCCTCCACGCGTCAGAAAGATGATCTTTATTCGCTTGTGAATAAAATAGAAAACAATAAATATAACAATGAGTTACAACGGTTACTTTATGTTGCCTGCACACGTTCGGAAACAACACTTCACATGCTGGGTCATATATCTGAAAGCAAGGGGGAGGCTGCAACGGGATCGTTATTGCATTTACTGTTATCGAATGATGAAACATGCTTTGGCGCGAACCTGTTCGATATCGAAGCAGCCGGGTCTGCCGTTACGACCAGTCCGGCAAACCTGCAAAGGGTGGCAGACGTTCCCGATATCGTGCCGATCGTTGTGGAACATCAAAGCGTCACCCCCGGTCCCGAGATCAATCAAACTGAAACTGAAACCGAATATGTATGGGCAGGTGCCGAGGCAGCTCCTGTCGGCAATGCAGTGCATGCCGCACTGCAACAGGTTGCAGAAACAGGCATTGAGCACTGGGATGACGATCACACGCAGGCGGCGGTAAAACGGATGCGTCGCCTGCTGATTGCCGAGGGTTTATCCGACCTTATGCTCAAAGGCGCTTTGGCGCGGTGTGCGGATGCTTTGCAGCGTGTGTTGAATAGCGAAAAAGGACAGTGGATTTTATCAGCACGGCATCAGCAGGCGCATCAGGAATGGGCGCTGAGTTCGGAATATGATGATCGCATCTCCCATCATGCCATTGATCGCAGTTTTATTGATGCGGAGGGTATACGCTGGATTATTGATTATAAAACAGCTGCGCATGAAGGTGGTGATATGGAGGCCTTTCTGGATGAGGAGGTGAAGCGCCATACATCACAGTTGCAGCGTTATGCAGCGGTTCTGGTTCAACTCGAGCCGGATCGGCCAATAAGAACGGCGCTTTATTTTCCTATGCTGGATGCCTGGCGGGAAGTAGTCATATAACGTACATATAACAAAGGCTGCCCGAAGGCAGCCCTGTTTCAGTACAATTTTACAGTTATGGTTTTATTTGCTTTTAGGCGCAGAGCGTTTGCGTTCATGCTCTTTCAGGAAACGTTTGCGCAGGCGGATTGATTTCGGTGTGATTTCCACCAGTTCATCATCAGCGATAAACTCAATAGCGCGTTCCAGGCTCAGCTTCAGCGGAGGCACCAGATCAATCGAGTCATCCTTGCCTGAGGCGCGCACGTTGGTCAGTTTCTTTTCCTTGATCGGATTGACGGTCATGTCGGAATCACGGCTGTTGATGCCGATGATCATACCTTCATACAGTTTCTCGCCGGCACCGATGAACATCTTGCCGCGCTCCTGCAACTTCCACAGGGCGAAAGCAACCGATTCACCATTTTCCATGGAGATCAATACGCCGTTCACACGACCGGGCAGGGTACCGATGAACGGGCCGTAAGCGTGGAAGACATGGTGCATGATACCGGTGCCGCGTGTGTCGGTCAGGAATTCGGAAGTATATCCGATCAGACCACGGGTCGGGCACATGAATTCAATGCGCGTGCAACCGTCGGCATTGGTTTCCATCGAGGTCATTTCAGCGCCGCGTTTGCCGAGTTTCTCAATCACTGCACCCTGATACTCGGACTCCACATCTACTGTCACATGCTCGTATGGTTCCTGCTTCACACCATCGATTTCACGCACAATCACATGCGGACGCGATACGGCCATTTCAAAACCCTCGCGACGCATGGTTTCGAGCAGAATCCCGATATGCAGTTCACCGCGACCGGAAACTTTGTAGACGTCAGCCTGATCAGTTTCTTCCACTCGCATGGCTACATTGGTACGAATCTCTTTCATCAAACGGTCACGAATCTGACGCGTGGTGATGAACTTGCCTTCAGTGCCGGCCAGTGGTGAATTATTCACATGCAATTCCATGGTCAGGGTCGGTTCATCCACGTGGATGACCGGCAGAGCGACCGGGTTATCTTTTGCCGCAATGGTTTCGCCGATATTGATGTGTTCGATACCGGCAATAGCAATAATATCACCGGCCTGGGCCTGTTCGACTTCAATACGGTTCAGACCGTGGAAACCGAGCAGCTTGCTGACCTTGAAATTCTCTTTGGAGGAATCGGCATGGATCACTGTGATATCCTGGCCTGTTTTGATTGTACCGTTGGCAATACGCCCAATAACAATACGGCCGATATAATCGTCCCAGTCCAGGGTGGTAGCCAGCATCTGCAGCGGTGCTTCCGGATCGCCTTCCGGTTCATTCACATACTCAAGGATGGTATCGAACAGACAGATCAGATTATCGGACTCATCATTCAGATCGAGCATACCGTAACCATTCTTGGCCGAGGCATACACAACCGGGAAATCGAGCTGTTCATCGGTAGCACCGAGCGAGGCAAACAGGTCGAAGGTCTGATCCACCACGGCATCCGGATCGGAGCCTTCACGGTCGATTTTGTTGACCACGACAATGGGTTTCAGGCCCAGCGACAGGGCTTTGGATGTTACGAATTTGGTTTGCGGCATCGGGCCTTCGCGCGCATCGACGAGCAATAGCACACCGTCGACCATGTTCAGTACGCGTTCGACTTCGCCGCCGAAATCGGCATGGCCGGGGGTATCAATGATGTTGATATGGGTGTCGCCGTAGCGAATAGCCGTGTTTTTGGCGGTAATGGTAATACCGCGTTCTTTTTCGAGGTCATTGGAATCCATGACGCAGGTTTCAATATCGGCGCGTGCATCGAAAGTGCCGGATTGCTTGAGCAGCTCATCGACCAGTGTGGTTTTGCCATGGTCAACGTGAGCGATGATGGCGATATTGCGCAATTTGCGGGACATAATGTTACCTCGATCCTAAAGTGGGCGCGCATAGTAGCGTTTCACCGTCCAGATGGAAGTAATATTAGTTAACTTGCATGTTTGAGTGTGCCGGACTGAGACAGCAGATAAGAGGAGAACATCGATGACAACAGCTTTGCAACACTATTTGCACGAGCATATTCCGCTGGCCGCAGCCATGCAGGTCCATGTGGATGCGATATCCACGCATGCGCTGACCCTCAGTGCACCGCTGGCTCCGAATATCAACCATCGCGACTCGCTGTTTGGCGGTAGTGCATCGGCGGTGGCCATTCTGGCTGCCTGGGCCTATCTGCATAGCCGTGTGCGGCAGCAGGGCCTGAGTCCTACGCTGGTGATTCAGCGTAACAGCATGACATACGATCAGCCCGTACTTGGCGATTTTTCAGCCACAGCCAGACTGGTCGATGAGGCTCGCTGGCCGGTGTTTCTCAGGATGTTGCAGCGCCGGGGCAAGGCCCGCATCGCGGTGGCATCGGTACTCGAATACGACACTGTGGCTGCAGGCCATTTTTCCGGTGATTTTGTGGCTGTTTTGCGCTGATGATGTGTGGCTGGCGTGATCAGGAGGGGGTTGGCAGGGTGAGTATGTCACAGCCATCGTCGGTGACGACGATGGTGTGCTCGAATTGAGCTGACAGTGATTTGTCGCGCGTGACCACGGTCCAGTGATCACCGAGCAGTTTTACACCCGGTTTGCCGATATTGACCATTGGTTCGATCGTAAACACCATGCCTGTTTTCAATTCCATGCCATGGCCGGGCTTGCCATAGTGGAGGACTTGCGGATCTTCATGGAACACGCGGCCAATGCCGTGACCGCAATATTCACGCACCACAGAACAGCGTTCACCTTCGACATAGCTTTGAATGGCATGACCGATATCGCCAAGCGTTGCACCGGGTTTTACCACCTCAATGCCGATTTGCAGCGCCTTACGCGCCACTTCGGTGACCTTGCGGGCCCTTATTTTTGGCTCGCCGACATAAAATGTTTTGCTGGTATCACCATGCCAGCCATTAATGATGGTGGTGACATCCACATTGATAATATCGCCATTGTTCAGTTTCTTGTTGCCCGGGATGCCGTGGCAAACCACATGATTGACCGAGGTACAGACTGATTTCGGAAATCCGTGATAATTCAGCGGGGCAGGGATGCCGCCGGCTTTGATGGTGAATTCATGCACCAGATCATTGATTTCATCAGTGGTGATGCCGGCTTTGATATAAGGCTCAATCATCACCAGCGTATCAGCGGCATGATGGCAGGCAGGACGCATGGCTTCGATATCTGCTTTAGTTTTAATCATGCCCATGCCGTCTCCTGAACCGTCTGTTGAAATCAGCCGGCATACTGGCCTATTCTCTCACCATGGAGCAAGCGGTTGTATAGATTGCACCGCAAAGCCCACGGATTATCAGGGAGATAAGTATGCGGGTATATCTGGTACAACACGGACTAGCGAAAGATAAAAACGAGGATGCCGAGCGCCCCTTGTCGGATCAGGGCAGGGAAGATGTGACACGCTGTGCCGGTTTTCTGGGGCTGTTTGAAAAGCCGAGACCATCTAAAATACTGCATAGTGGTAAGTTACGGGCTGAACAGACCGCAAAAATGTTCGCTGAAGCCTGGGGCGGCACTGAGGTTGAGCGAACGCTCGATCTTGCACCCGATGATGATCCATCCATCTGGTCGGCGCATCTGGCATCGATGTCTGATGATGTGATGCTGGTTGGCCATTTGCCGCACTTACAACGACTTGCCGGTTTGTTGGTTTGCGGTGACCCGGGCTGTGAAGCGGTACATTTTCGTAATGGCGGTGTTGTTTGTTTGCAAAAAAACGGTCTGGAAAAAAACAAACCCGGATGGTGTGTTTTATGGCACATCAATCCGACACTATTTTATGGCGATCAATAGAGGGCAGATGTATTCCAGGGAAATCAGACGAAAATAGATTTCCCCAGACTACACTGTTGTATCACGGCGGTTAGCCTCGATTCATGATGTTGTCCGCCAGTATTTTCGGTTCAGGTTTAATCAGTGGATTATCAGCGATTCTGGCGCGGGTTAAATCCTTGAGCGGAATGCGCAGGCGCATACCGTGTCTGATGCCTTTGGATAGCTTCGGGTTGGCTTTTTTCAGGGCATAGACTGATACACGATAGTGTTTGCTGATATCTTTGACCAGTTCACCGCGCAATACATGGATGCTGAGCTTGTTTGAAGGCCTGGTGGAAATGATGTTGTTTACACGGGCCAGTCTGCTCCGGGAGATACGCAAGCTCAGATTTTTTGGTCTGTCCTGAAAATACTGCATACGAACAAGCTGTGGGTTAAAACGGAATAGCTGATTCTTTGGCAGCCCGGCAGCAGCATGTAGACGCTCCAGGTCAACCGGCGAATGAATGGTAACCGTGCTGGTCGGGTAGGGTTCAGGGAAACTGATGACTCCATCCTGTTGCAGGGCAATCAGACCGAGGATATGACGTATATAGGTCTTGGTGATCGGTGGTAATGGCAGTTTATTCAGGCCATCGCCATTGTGCCATGGATGGCGATCAATACGGCGCTGGACGCCATTCGGACCGAGATGGTAGGCGGCGAATGCCAGTGGCCAGCTGCCGAAACGGGCATGCTGTTTCAATAGAAAACGTGCTGCACCGCGTGTGCTGGTTTCAATGTCACGCCTGCCGTCGATCCGGTCGTCGCTTTTGATGCGCAGCTCGGTAGCAGTATCCGGCATCAGCTGCCACAGACCGGTTGCACCAACTTCTGATTGGGCATAAGGATTATAGCTGGATTCGACAACGGGAAGCATCTGTAATTCTATCGGGGCATGATTCTGTTTCAGGGTCCGGACAAGTGGTTGACGCACATAGCGGGAACGCTCAGCGATGCGTTTCCAGTTCGGGACATAGACACGCATGGCCTCAGCCTTGACCGACTCAAGTTCATGCTCCGTCAATCCTGCCAGAAAGACATTTTCGCTTATATTGCTTGAGGATTGCTGTCGCTCGGAGAGATCGTTGCCCGGATCGTTGTGCAGCGTACAGGATGCTATGAGGAAAACAGCCAGCGTGGTCGTTATGGATAAATATCGAATCATCATGCCGGCAACACTGAAGTGAATCATGTGCTGATATATGACGGGAATCACATCCTGTCAGTGCATATCCGAACCGGATCAGGCCATGATACGCCCGTGTTTGTGATTGAGACGGGCAGCTTTCTGCCAGCAGCCGGCATCATGTTCGGGTAGGGATGACATACGCCATGACCAGTTATTGTCCAGTGTGCCGGGGGTGTTAAATTTGGCTTCCGTGCCCAGCTCAAGCAAATCCTGCATTGGAATGACGGCCAGTATGGCTGGTGATGCCAGGGCACACTCGATTAACGCCCAGGGCATATCATCTGCTGTTGCATCCAGCACACGCAATGCGTGCTGGCGAACAGCCTCATCGGCTGAATTAAACCAGCCCATCGTTGTGTCGTTGTCATGGGTGCCGGTATACACGACAGCATCTTCTGCAAAATTACCGGGCAAATAAGGATTGTTATCATCTCCACCAAAGGCAAATTGAAGGATTTTCATACCGGGCAGGCCGAATGCTTCTCTGAGGGCCGTGACTTCTTCGGTGATAATGCCGAGATCTTCGGCTATCAGCGGCAGATGTCCCAGTTCCTGCTGCAGAGTCGAAAGCAATGCCTGACCGGGTGCCTTGCGCCATTCACCGATAATGCCGTCTTCGCTTTCACCGGGAATCACCCAGAAGGCTTCCAGCGCACGGAAATGATCAATGCGCAGCATATGCATCAGTTCCAGCTGATGGCGGACACGGCGTACCCACCATGCAAAGTTATCCGCCTGCATGGTTTCCCAATGGTATAACGGGTTGCCCCAGCGCTGGCCGGTTTTGGAGAAATAATCGGGAGGAACACCGGCCACTTCATTGCACAAACCTATTTCATTCACGGTGAACGATGCACGGTTGGCCCAGACATCAGCGGAATCATGAGCAACATAAATCGGCAAATCACCGAACAGCTGCACACCCTTTTCTTCGGCATATGCTTTCAGGTTGTGCCACTGACGAAAAAAAACAAACTGCTCGAATATGGTTTTCCTGATTAGTTGTGGATAATCAGTTGTTATGTTTTTTATTGCTTCAGGATCCCGATCACGAAGTGCAACAGGCCATTGCCACCATGCACCGTCATGGAAGACGGTTTTCAGTGTGGCAAAAAGGGCATAATCATCCAGCCAGCAAGCATTGGCATGCCGGAAACCTTCCACGGCTTGCTGTAGCTCTGCATTGTTACCGATTGAGTTCCAGAAAGCCTCGCTGGCTTTGCCGCGTAACACTTCATGCATATCGGAAGAGATATCACCTTTGAGCATGTCAGCATCGAGCCATCCCCCGGAGATGCATTCACGCAGGTCAATCAGTTCAGGGTTACCGGCGAATGTGGATAATGATTCATAGGGTGAGCCATGGCCATGCGTCGGTCCCAGCGGCAGGAACTGCCAGACTGAAAATCCGCCGGCAACCAGACTGTCAATGAACGAGCGTGCTTCTTCTCCCAATACACCTTTATGAAACGGGCCTGGCAGGGAAGTGATATGTAAAAGCACCGCCGATCTGCGGTGGTCAATCCAGTTATTCATGTTCTAAAGCCTTTATGTTTGTCAGAGGTTACAGCGTTACGCGTCTGCGCCACCACGGCGCATGGTGCCGCCGCCTTCGGCATCACCACCTCCCTGCGAGATATTCTCATCAAGTGAAGTGGGGACAGTACAGCCCAGCAGTTGATACAATTTTTTCAGGTGACGGCGATACAACTGGTCGAAATCGCGAACGGCGGCTCCCGGGTTATAGTCGCCAAACCACCAGCACCAGTCGGAACCTTCGCAGATTCGCAATTGTTCTGTAGCATCTTCCTGCTGTTCGGGGCCGAGTTTGTCGATGTTGGCATCGAATACCTTTTTGACTTCGATCAGCAGTTCCCATGCGCGTGTCTTGGCCCTGTCGCCGATCCAGGTAGAGAGATTGCCATAGACCCATGACCCCGGCGTCAGCTTGTCGAGTTTTTCGGTGGCGGCATGCTGGTCAAGATAATCGCTGAACGTGGTCAGTTCATAATCTTCATGCTCGGCAATAGACTGGTAGAGGTTGGTCAGGAATGGCAGTCCGTTTTCATGATAATGTTCCCATGCATTTTCACCATCCATGATAATGGCCACGACAGGTGCTTTCATGCCGTGGGTACGATGTCGTATGCCGGCCAGTTCATGCATGAAATTATTGATGGCATCGCGTGTGTCCCAGCGACTATACTCAAAACCGAGCAGATCAGAAAGACGATCATCACGGAAAAAACAGGTGATTTGTTCATCATCTTCGCCGACCAGCCATGGATGGTAGAGATCACGGTTGCCCTGTTGTTCACGCAAGTTGAATTGTAGCGAATGGTGTAGCACGGATTCACCGGTGGCACACCAGTCAAAACCGGATTTGCCCAGCAGTGCCAGTGTTGCTTCCGAGACTGCTCCTTCAGCCGGCCAGCAGCCGCGGGCAGCGTGACCGAACTGCTGTTGATGCGACTGTTGACCGAGTTGAATATGTTCGAGCGCACGCTCCCGGCCACCCGGGTATGCTTCATCCGGAATCAGGGCATCGGGAACGGTTTCCAGTGCGGTATTGAAATCCAGCATCAGTGGAATAATCGGGTGCGCATAGGGTGTCGTGGTCAATTCAATTTTGCCCGACTCGACCAGTCGTTGATGGGTAGACGGGATATCCGACAACAATGATGCAATCAGCGTGAGCAGATCACGGCGATCCTGATAGGTAAATCCTTTGGCTTTTTCGATCAGGCGACGGGCGACGAAATTCCGCTGTCGCACGGTTTCACCCAGCCAGGCCAGGTGATACCAGGTGACCAGATCGGCATAGAAACGTTCACCCAGATAGTCGGTTGCCTTTTGTTCCCTGGCATGCTCGGCCAGACTCCATAAACGTGAATAGGCCGGATAACGGTGCATATTGCGTTCATGATTGAGACGGAAACATGTTTTAAGCAAATAGGCACGTTCTTTCTTTTTCAGCTTGCCTGTTTTATGAGCCAGTGCTGCCAGCAGGGGGTCATTCAGACTGGCCTGGCTACCATCCAGAAATGATCTGAGTTGCGTGGCATAATCATTAATCTGGGCGGTTAGCGACGGGACATAATTGATAACAGCCCGGGCCCCCGGCAGCTGGGAAATAATCTCGGCCATATCGGTGTAGTCTTTCATGGCATGCAGATATACCCAGGGCAGGTGATAACGACCGGTATCCGCCTCACGATAAAAAGGCTGATGCATATGCCAGTAAAAGATAACTGATAAGGGTTTGCTCATGGATATTCTCCGGATGGAACTGTTTTTTTACCACAGAGACACAAAGTCACAAAGGAAAGCCAATCAATCAAGGTGATTTCAAGAGTAGTTGCCAAATTAAAATATCCCACTCTTAATATCTATGCTGGTTTACCCAGTGACTTTGTGTCGCTGTGGTTGGATGTTTGGTTAGGCTAAATCAGGCCTCGTGCAGGTTCTGGCCGAGCATTTCCGGCGTGACCAGTACAATACCGTTTTCGGATACATAAAATCGCTTGGCATCTTCAACCGGATCTTCACCGATCACTGTGCCGTCAGGGATAATCGCCCCTTTATCAATCACGCAGCGCTTAATGCGGCAGTTGTGCCTGATTTCCACATCCGGCAGAACAACAGCATCTTGAACAATGGAATATGAATGGACGCGCACATTGGAGAACAATACAGAATGACGAATGGTGGAGCCGGTGATCAGACAGCCGCCTGAAATCATCGAATCCACCGCCATGCCGCGACGATCATCATCATCAAAAGCAAATTTGGCCGGTGGCAATTGCTCCTGATTGGTCCAGATCGGCCAGTTTTTATCGTACAGATTCAGATCCGGCGAAATTTCAGCCAGATTGATATTGGCTTCCCAGTATGCATCGATTGTGCCCACATCACGCCAGTAGCCGGATGCACTGGTGTTGGCATCCATGAACGGAAAGGCAAATGCGTTATCATGTTCGATCGCATGCGGGATCAGATCGTGACCGAAATCGTGAGTGGATGATTCATCGGCAGCGTCCTCCTTCAGACGGTCACGCAGGTATTGGGCCGAAAATACATAAATACCCATGGAGGCCAGCGCTTGTGAAGCATCGTCGGGCATGGCTTTGGGATTTTCCGGTTTTTCGGCAAATTCAACTATGCGTGATTCATCATTAATGGCCATAACACCGAAAGCTTTGGCCTCTTCCAGCGGTACCGGGATGCAGCCGACAGTAATATCTGCATCTTTAGCGACATGGGCGGCAATCATTTTACCATAATCCATCTTGTAGATATGGTCGCCCGCAAGAATAACGACATAGTCAGGATTGTAGTGACGGACAATATCGAGATTCTGGTAGACCGCATCGGCAGTGCCGGTATACCAGCCTTCACCCTGGCGTTGCTGGGCCGGCAGTACTTCAACGAACTCGCCGAACTGACCCGACATGAAGCTCCAGCCACGTTGCAGGTGGCGTTGCAGGGAATGTGATTTGTATTGGGTAACAACAGAGATGCGGCGGATGCCTGAATTGATACAGTTGGACATGGGAAAATCGATGATTCTGAACTTGCCGCCGAAAGGGACGGCCGGTTTGGCACGCCAGTCGGTCAATGCCTTTAAACGTGAGCCTCGTCCACCGGCCAGCACCATGGCGACCGTGTTGGATGTCAGCTTACTGATGTTGCGCTCCATTTGCGGACCTATGTGATCCTCGTTGCTTGGAACCATAATTTATCTCCTTTACCCTCGCTGGAATGTGAAGCGCATACTACCAGCAAGCATGATTGTTCGCCATGTGGTTTTAAGGTGCGGGTTCCGGTAGTATGCCGCAGCCATAAAGGGAGGATTTCCATGCAGATTGAAGCTGTATCGACCCGGCCATTTGAAGGGCAGAGGCCGGGCACATCGGGATTGCGAAAAAAGGTAAAAGTGTTTCAGCAGGCGCACTATCTGGAAAATTTTGTGCAGTCGGTATTTGATTCGATTGGTGATTTTGCCGGACAGACACTGGTAGTGGGCGGTGACGGGCGTTATTATAACCGTGAAGCTATTCAGACTATTCTGAAAATGGCTGCAGCCAACGGCTTCAGCAAAGTGCTGGTCGGCCAGGGCGGCATTCTGTCGACGCCGGCAGCATCCTGTGTGATTCGGAAATATCATGCTTATGGTGGCCTGATTCTCTCTGCCAGCCACAATCCGGCAGGACCTGATGATGATTTCGGCATTAAATACAATATCGCTAATGGTGGCCCTGCTCCTGAAGCCGTGACCGAAGCCATATACGCCCGCACACAAAATATCAGCTATTATGACATCGTTGAATGCCCTGATGTGGATCTGGATCACGTCGGCAGTTTTGAACTGGTCGGCATGCAGGTGGAAGTGATTGATACGGTGTCAGACTATGCCGGGTTAATGCAGTCTCTGTTTGATTTTGATGCTATCCGTGATTTGCTGGCCGGCGATTTTTCCATGGTGTTTGATGCCATGCACGCTGTGACCGGGCCTTATGCCAAAGTAATTCTTGAAGATATGCTGGGTGCTGCTGAGGGCACAGTCATAAACGGCGAGCCGAAAGAGGATTTTGGTGGTGGTCATCCCGATCCGAACCTCACCTATGCACATGAACTGGTGGATATTCTCTATGGCGATGATGCACCGGATTTTGGCGCAGCATCGGATGGCGACGGGGATCGCAATATGATTCTCGGCAATCATTTCTTTGTGACACCAAGTGATTCACTGGCCGTGATGGCAGCCAATGCGCAGCTGGTACCCGGCTATGCCTCCGGTATCAGCGGTGTCGCCCGTTCCATGCCGACTTCGGCCGCGGCAGATCGCGTGGCCGAATCACTGGGGCTGGATTGTTATGAAACACCGACGGGCTGGAAATTTTTCGGCAATCTGATGGATGCTGGCAGAGTGACTCTGTGCGGTGAAGAATCGTTTGGCACAGGATCTGATCATGTGCGTGAAAAAGATGGTCTTTGGGCGGTGTTGTTCTGGCTCAATATTCTGGCAGTGCGCAAGGAGTCGGTGAAATCGATTCTGACAGGGCACTGGAAAAAATTTGGCCGGAACTATTATTCCCGCCATGATTACGAAGGCGTGGATTCGGCTGCGGCGACACAGGTATTGCAAAATGTGCGTGATCAGTTCAGTTCTTTACCCGGTACGCAGCTGGCGGGTCGCAGGGTGGCAAGCTGTGATGATTTTGCTTACACTGACCCTGTCGATGGCAGTATCAGTGAAAATCAGGGCGTACGTATTCTGTTCGAGGACGGTTCGCGTATTATCTTCCGTCTTTCCGGTACCGGCACCAGTGGTGCAACGATTCGTGTCTATCTGGAATCCTATGAGCCTGACAGCAGTCGACACGGGCT
>WFUI01000230.1 GCA_015485035.1 Mariprofundus sp. | reverse complement strand
GAACCTCGGCTATTCCTTTGTGGTGAATCGCAATCTGGCGGAATCCATTCGCCTGCGGTTTGAAAACCTGGACTTGCTGGAAAACCTGAAACAACAAAAGGAACTGGCGGAGAAGGCGAATGCAGACAAGTCGCGGTTTCTGGCGGCGACCAGTCATGATCTGCGCCAGCCGCTGCATGCCATGGATTTGTATCTGGGTGCGCTCGCCAATATGATTGACGCCGCCGAGCAAAAACAGTTGCTGGAAAAAAGCCGTCAGGCCAGCACGGCGCTTAACAGTCTGTTGACCGCGCTGATGGATGTCTCACGGCTGGACGCCGGTGATGTGGTTGTTGAGCGCAAGCCGTCGAATATCAAAACACTGCTGGAGATGCTTGCAGACGAGTTTCGTGAACAGGCGCAGCAGCTGGGCATCCAGTTGCAGGTGGAAGCGCCTGCCGTCAGTGTGGATACCGACCCGCTGATGTTTTCTCGCATGTTGCGCAATTTGCTGAACAACGCCTGCAGTCACAGTGGCGCCAGCCGCATCGTGTTGCAGGCGCAGGTATTACAGCATGATGTGCGAGTGTCGGTTTGTGATGACGGCGCCGGTATTCCGCCTGACCAGCAACAACAGGTATTTTCCGAGTTTTATCAGCTGAACAACCCGGAACGCGACCGCGAAAAAGGGCTTGGTCTGGGGCTGGCGATTGTCAAACGTCTGGCCGATCTGCTGCAGCATGAACTGAAGCTGGAAAGCGAGCCTGGCAAGGGGTGTTGTTTTTCACTCAGCCTGCCTCGGGTTCACGCGGCACAGGAAGTGCAAGCGAGTGAAGCGGATGTGCTTGACGATGATATCAGTGGCAGCTTTATTGTGCTGATTGATGACGAGATAGGCGTGCGCGACGCCATGCGAACCCTGCTGCGGCAATGGGGGTGTGAGTTGTTGCTGGCGGATAGTGTGCAGGCATTGCAGGACGAGTTGCAGTCGCTGGATTATCCACGCCCGGATATTGTCATTGCCGACTACCGGCTGCAAGGCAATACCACCGGAATTGATGCTGTGCATGTCGTGCGCAACCAGTTTGATGAAGCCATACCCGCACTGATAATCAGTGGCGATACGGACAGATCTGTACAGACGCAGACAGATCAGCATGGTTGCCTGCTGTTGCACAAACCGGTTCAGCCGGGCGCCTTACGTGAAATGCTGGCGCGCATGCTGGCGTCATAAACCAGCCAATCAGCTATCCGTAATACCAAGCAGCTTGCGCGCTTTCAAGCCGGCCTGCATGCGATTGTCTACATCCAGCTGACGCAACAGGCGGGTGACATATTGCTTCACAGTGCCCTCTGCAAGATGCATGGCTTCGGCAATGTCCCGGTTGCTGCGCCCCTGCGCCAGCAAAGCGAGCAACTGCATTTGTTTGTCGGTAAATTCCGGGTGCTCGGCCAGCTGGTCGTGCAGACTGGGCGGAAGATAGTTGCCACCATCCAGTACTGTTCTGGCTGCTTGCAGGATGGTCTCGCCTTCAGATGATTTGGGAACATAGCCGGAGGCGCCAGCCTCAACACAGCTTTGTATCGTCAGCGGGTTCTCATCGGCAGATACCACAATCAGAGGAATGTCGCCTGCCAGCGCATGCAACTTGCGAATGCTTAGCGCGCCCTGCATGCCGGGCATGCCAAGATCGAGCATCAATAAATCAAACGCATGTTTGTCGAAGGTCTCGCAAACACTGTCATAGCTGCTGGCAAAAATTATGTCGACATGAGCATCCAGTTGCTTTAGCCATACAGCCATACTGTCGCGGAACAGTCCATGATCATCGGCGAGGAGAAATTTCATGACTGCATTGTATGGAAAAATATAGTATCCAGGCAATACTAACCAAAGTGAATCTCAATTATTAACTTTGGTGAGTGTCGTGGCATTGGTATTTATTACGTTATATCGATGCTACTGGCAAGGAAAACTCAGTCTCCAATGCCAATGATGGTTCAAAGACAGGTACACGATTATATACAGGTGGTGTATCAGTAACACTTGGTATTGAAAAAGGTATAAAAATCGGTACGTAGGGGGCGGCAGTAGAAAGTAAGGTTACTGTCTAGGTGACGGGAAGTTTTTCCACCACAGAGAACAGAGGGAGAACGGATTTTATATTGATCAGCTATTGGACAACAGCTAATAAAAGCTCTGTTAGCCTCGTGCCCTCTGTGGTAAAAAATCTTTAAAAAAAGGGGTGCAATTGCACCCCTAAATTTCAAACAGTGTTTTAGTTTTTATTTAATCGTCATAATATTCATCACGAGAGTTTGCCCAGCCCATGAGTTGAGCCTTGTGATGCTTGCCTTTCCCTTTAAGAAAACGATCTATTTTTGATGCCGTGTTCATCACATGATAAATATAGTTCTGTTCCTGTACGCCGTGCATCAGATACGCGCCCGGTCCACCGGCATAGATGACAACATCTTCTGCTGAATGTGTTTCGGAACTAAGAGGAACCAGTGCTTCCTGGTGAAAGCCTTCGTCTTTTGTGTCGATGCTGCTAAGGTCAGCAACCCGGCCAGCCTGTACAGGTACTTTGTAGTGAGTATCACCACCGGTTTCCAGTGAGGCATAGCCGCGACCATTGGCATAGCTGACAGTTGTGTATGGCATACCGTCTTCAGCAATAGAGAAGCTG
>WFUI01000229.1 GCA_015485035.1 Mariprofundus sp. | reverse complement strand
TGGAGATGGAGCGGGCACCGTATATGCGTGTAATCGCTTCGCCCATCAGCGGGGCTATCGAAATGATGCGTAATTTACCGGATTTCGTCACCTTTCCCGGTTGTGAAATGCTATCCGTGATGACCAGTTCATTCAGGCTGGATTGTTTCAGACGTTTTGCTGCCGGACCGGATAATACGCCATGAGAGGCATAGGCGCTGACTTTGGTCGCACCGTGTTCCAGCAAGGCCTCGGCAGCACCGCAAAGCGTGCCGGCAGTATCGACCATATCATCAATCAGGATACAATGTTTGCCACTGACATCACCAATGATATTCATAACCTTGGCGACATTCGGGGCGGGTCGGCGTTTATCAACGATAGCCATATCCACATGCAGACGATTGGCCAGTGCACGTGCACGCACAACACCGCCGACATCCGGGGAGACAATCATGATATCATCCATATTGTTGCGTTCCTCGATATCCTTGGAGAACAGCGGAATGGCGAAAATATTGTCAACGGGGATATCAAAGAAGCCCTGAATCTGGGTGGCATGTAAATCGAGCGTGAGAACGCGGGTTGCACCGGCACGGGTGATCAGATCGGCAACCAGCTTGGCTGAAATTGGTGTGCGACCGGCACTTTTACGATCCTGACGGGCATAGCCGAAATAGGGGATAACTGCGCAGATATTGCGTGTGGAGGCACGCTTGGCAGCATCGATAAAAATCAGTAACTCCATAAGATTGGCATTGGCCGGTTTACTGGTGCTCTGAATAAAAAATGCATCATGACCGCGAATGGTTTCCCTGATCTGGAGGAAGATTTCTCCATCAGAAAAACGCTGGAAATACAGGTCGCCCATGGGGTGTCCGATGTTATCGCAGATCGACTGTGCGAGTGAGGGGTTGGACGTGCCTGCAAACAGCCGCATTTTTTGATGGAACATGCTTAGTTCCCTCCTGTGGATGCTGTACACATCCGGTTCACTCGATATAGCGTTTACCATAATGACTCAGGTAAACGTAACTGGCTGGGACGGCAGGATTCGAACCTGCGCATGACGAGATCAAAACCCGTTGCCTTACCGCTTGGCCACGTCCCATTTTATTTTTTAAGAAGCTCTGAACACTCAAAGCTTCCCTTGTATTGGATGCACATTTTTTATGCGTCCGGTATACGTCCAATTCGCTGCATGCTGCTGTTTCAGCAGTTTTGCTACTTCTCTGGCTTTATCATGTTGCTCAAACAGAGCAATGCAAGCCGAACCACTGCCGCTCATCCATGCCATATCCGTATATTGATGCAAGCATTGAAGCAACTTGGCAACATCGGGATTGAGGCTACAGGCGCTCGCTTCCAAATCATTTTCAGCCATCTGCGGCGAATCGCGGCGGATAGTATCCAGCACCTCCGGACCGGTCAATGAACGATCAGGGCGAAGTGAATTATCAAAATGCCGGAAGACTTCACCTGTGGAGAGCCCCGTGGCAGGGCGAGCCAGCAGTAGAGTGTCGCCGGGTAACGGCAACAGACAATCCCGCATTTTTTCACCGATACCCTGAGCCTGGCTGGCTCGGCCATAGAGAAAACAGGGGATATCTGCTCCGAAGGGGGTGGCAAAATTGATCAGTTCGTTTGTATCCGCCTGAATATTCCACAGTTGGTTCGCTACCATCAGAGCCGTAGCGGCATCGGATGACCCGCCACCCAGACCGGCCTGCTCCGGAATGTGTTTTTCAATATAAATGCTTAACCCCTGGTTGATCCCGAGGCTGGCTTTGAAAGAGGACAGGACGTTATGTACCAGATTATTTTCACCGGCCAGATGCTTCTCCGAACAGTCAACGATGATATCCTTCGACAGGGATATTTTCAGTTGATCACAAAGATCGGTATAGGCGAAGGCAGTATCCAGTTCGTGCATGCCATCGGGGCGGATGCCGTTGACGCGGAGATACAGATTGATTTTTGCAGGTGCAGGGAAGCAGTGATCCATGTTGGTTATGGTTGAATGATCAGGACAGCTTTGCGTCCGTGCTTCATATCGGTGATTGTCAGTTTACGCAGCTCTTTTTGCCAGCGAAGGCGAATCAGGTAACCCGATTCCCGGCTTTCCCATATCTGACCGCTTTTTTGCCTGAAGTGAGCCGGCATTCGGCCGAGCAGGATTGCAGCCAGCTCATGCGGTGGAATGATAATGCCATGCTCCGACAATTTCTCCAGTTCGATTTGCCGCCATGCGGGTTGCTGATTATCACGAATTTGCATGGCATTGCCATGCCAGCGAAGTTCTACAACAGTGCCGGTTGCGGCATGCATGATGCGCAGCCATCCTTGTTCGGGTTTGCTGGCTTGCCATTTTAGGGATACCTGCCATCGCTTTGTCGGTTCAATAACAATGAGGCGCCCTGAAAAAGAGGGGTACGGGCCGATAGATGCCGGCGTAGCTGACACAGCAGGTTTGTGTAACGAGGTGCTTGTGCAACCTGATAGCGCCAGTATGGCAGCCATGCACAGGATGCTGAAATACATGGACAATAAACCGCTGGCTGGACGGGAAACGGGCACCATAAAGGCTATTTAAGACCTTTTTTAATTTTCTGCTTTAATTGATCCGGGTGACTGGCCTTCAGTGCGATAGCCTTTTGCCATGCCTGACGTGCGGCTTCGGGGTTGCCGTTTTTCCACATGATATCACCGTAATGTTCGTACATCACAGCATCATCAGTAACCTTTTTCAGCGCTTTGGCTTGTGTGGACGCAGCTTTGGTGTACTCACCCTTTTGGTAATACGCCCAGGCCAGTGAGTCGAGATAATAGCCGTCATCCGGTTTCTGAATCAGGGCGAGCTTAATCAATGCGATTGCCTTGTTCAGGTTTATGCCCTGGACTGCATAGGTGTAACCGAGAAAATTCAGCGCTTCGGCATTATTCGGCTGGCGGCTGATAATACGGTTGAGCATGGCTTCGACCTGTTCATATTGTTTGAAATGATCGAAAGCTACCGCACGGTTGAACAACAACCGGGCCGGAAGGTTACGTTTTCCCATCAGGTCGTCAGTTTCATCAAGTAATTGCCGATATTGTTTCTGAATCAATCGAATGGAAGACAGCATGATCTGGGCATCCAGATGTGCAGGCTTTGATTTCAGGATCTTCTGTAACCGCTTGCTGGCCTTATCCAGTTTATCCTGACTGATATCAATGGCAGCCAACCGGATCTGTGAGTCAATTGCCATTGGCGAGCTGTCATCGATCTTTTCATAGATGTCGCGGGCTTCTGAATTCCTGTCCAGTGCCTCCAGGCTTGCCGCCAGATAAAAACGGTTCACATCATCAGGGTGGGCCTCAATCAGTTTGCGGAAAGTTTCTTCCGCTTCAGCGTAGTCCTGGTGCTGGAAGTAAAGCATGCCTAACTGTCGCAGTATCTCGGGGTTGTTTCCGGATCGGCTGGCAATATCCCTGTATATAAGAATTGCTTCGACCAGTCGTTTCTCCTGCACCAAAAGTTTACCCAGGGTCTGACTGACGTTCAGGGCTTCAGGGTGGTCTGCAATAAAAGCACGGAGCACTTTCTCTGCTTCAGCGTTGTTGTTTTCTTTCAATGCAAGTGCACTGAGCATTAAAACCGGCGTATCATCATCAGGTGCCAATTCCTGCATTCGGATCAGGGAAGCTTTGGCCGAAGTGATATCACCTTTTTTAACCAGCAGCTGAGCCTGTAGTTGGCGAAATTCCGGCAGGTCCTTTTTCCGTATGGCTGTATTAATAGCAGCAAGCGCTTCATCGAAACGTTTCTGGCTGGAGAGAATTCTGGCCTGAAGATCACGCGCCTGTATATGGCTCGGGTGGGCTTTCAGAAAACCGGTGATAGCATCCAGTGCTTTTTCAGAACGGGATTCCGCCAGATAGAGTCGGATGCGGGTGAGCTGGATCTGTTCGCGCTGGTCCGGTTGCAGGTCTTTTTCTGCAAGCAGTGTATCCAGATGTGCTTTGGCTTTGCCTGTCTGGCCGTTTGTGAGCAGCAAAGTAGTGAGTTGAATATGCGGATCAACTGCTTTGGGGTCTTTTTTGACCAGTGTCTCCAGCAGTTCAATGGCAAGAGTACGGTTCCCCTCTTTCAGGGCGCTCTGGGCAGCCAGATACAGGAATCTTGTATCCATGTTTTGCATTGCCACATGCTGATCGGGCACCTGTTTCGAGACAGGGTGTTGCACATCTGTTTGATGTGATGGTGGTTGCTGTATCACGCATGCAGAGGCGGACAAGATGACGAATGAGAGTAAAAAAAAGCGCAGGTTTATCATACGGTTTTCACTATCTGAACATTCTGGAAACGGTTGTTTTCCGCATTTACAGACCAGCAGAGTATTTCGGTGGCCTTACCTTCACAGACGCTGATAATAGGGTAGGCAAAGCCTTCCCAGGCGCTGTCCAGGTCAGTCGGTGAGGGTTTGGCCGGACAATCCGGATGTGAATGATATACGCCGATGATTTCATTCCCTGTAGCACGCAGTTCGCGGTCAATGGCTTGATAGCCGGCCGGGTCAAGCAGGAAACGGTCGGCAGCACGATCAGTATTCAGGTTGGCTACCGGGCGAATATCATTCACCCGCCAGTTCCCATTGTTGATGCTGCCAATTAACAGGCCGCATATTTCCAGTGGATAGCCTGTTTCAGCCTGTTGAAAGAGCGAAGTCATGGACGATTCTGAAATGTGTATCTGTCCTGGTGCGGCTTCGCTATCAATGGTCGCCAAGTATGCCGGACTGCGGAATCGTTCGGGCTCGAACTTTGAAGTTGTCAAATGTATTCTCCATTGTGCTATGCAGGAAAAGTCGAACCCCAAACCTATCGCTTACCGGAGACTTGCCAAGTGCGATCATTTGAACATAATAAGGTGTATAATAAATGGGGGTTTCCAACATGAATTTAAAACTATCAACGCGTTGTCTGGCAATTGCAATACTTGGTTTTGGTTTGATATCCTGTTCAGAGCCAAAGCCGGAGGCACATGTATCTTTTGTGCAGCCAACTGACGGGGCGACTGTCGGTACGACGTTCAAGGTCGTGATGGCGGTTGAGGGTATGAAGGTGCGCAAGGCTGGCGATATTGTTCCCGGCACAGGGCATTTTCATTTGATTATAGATCAGGGTGAGGATTCCTATATCCCGTTGCAGGCCGTGATTGTCAAAGACCGCAAGCACTTGCATTTCGGTAACGGGCAGACGGAAACCACATTACATTTGTTTCCTGGCAAACATACGCTGACATTACAATTTGGTAATGGCCATCATAAATCCTACGGGCGTGCACTCAGCCAAACGATCAATATCACAGTGAAGTAACTGAATTTAAAGCACAAAAAAGGGAAGGCCTCGGCCTTCCCTTTTTTGTGCGGTATCGAAACCTTAACGTTTCGAGAACTGTGGAGCGCGACGGGCTT
Source organism: Mariprofundus sp. (assembly GCA_015485035.1). Taxonomy (GTDB): domain Bacteria; phylum Pseudomonadota; class Zetaproteobacteria; order Mariprofundales; family Mariprofundaceae; genus Mariprofundus. The sequence continues at coordinate 2,473 of WFUI01000229.1, read as the reverse complement.
TCTTGAGGCCTGCCTTTTTGCGTTCAACCTTACGGGCATCGCGGGTCAGGAATCCGGCTGCTTTCAGGGCCGGGCGCAAACCGGAATCATAGGCCAGTAATGCGCGAGCCAGACCATGGCGAAGGGCGCCGGCCTGACCGGAAACGCCACCGCCGAACACATTGACGCGAACATCAATACGACCGGCAAGCTGGGTTTCCTTCAGGGGCAACAGTGCCTGCTGACGAATAATTTCAACCGGAAAATAATTTTCCACTTCGCGGCCATTGACCATAACACGACCCTGACCGGACTGGATCATGACGCGGGCTACGCTGCGTTTGCGGCGGCCTGTGCCGCGATAAACTGTTTCTGCCATTGTAGTATCCTTAATTGAGTTTCATTGCTTCAGGTTGTTGAGCCGTATGCGGGTGATCACCGCCGGCATATACCTTCAGCTTTTTCAGCATGGAGCGACCCAGCGGGCCTTTTGGCATCATGCCTTTGACGGCTGCTTCAATGATGCGCTCCGGATGTTTTTCACGCTGCTTTTCCAGCGTAATACTTTTCAGGCCACCGGCAAAACGGGTGTGGTGATAGTATACTTTTGCACTTTCTTTATTGCCGGTCACACGAATCTTTTCTGCATTGATCACGATAACATGATCGCCGCAATCTGCATGCGGTGTGTACTCGGGGCGGTGTTTGCCGCGCAATACTGTAGCCACCTGCGTAGCCAGACGGCCAAGCACAAGATCATTGGCATCGACAACAAACCATTTACGTTCAATATCGCCGGGGCGAGCAGTCCAGGTAGACATATAATTCTCCGTATTTGCAGGTGTTCTGGCATCACTCCCGAATATGCGAATACAGGGGGGTTTGCCTTGCAAGGGCGGCGCATTATAAGAGTGGTCTGATTGATGTCAATTGCTCTTGCCGGAAATTATTTAAAAAGTCCAGGGATATGCAATGCCCGGTGATAATATCTCAGCCAAGGAGATGCTGTATTTATTATCACTCTGATAAAAATCAGTACGCTCGGGCATTAGCGTCGTTTTACCTGAGCTTAGATAACATTGCTCTCCTGCAATGTGGCACGGGGCACGGCCGAAGGGGGTTATATATGGATGTATGGCATGAAATAAAGCACTTACACGTCTGATTTGGCTGGCCATCCGCGACCCGCACGGAAGCACTGAGTTAATTACAGTACTCCCAATAAATGGCAATGCTTCTTTATAGGAGCAGATTGTTCCGCTATCATGCCGGACTTTCCTGATACAGGAACCCGGAGGTAAAAGCTGCATGGAAAATCAAATGCCGGAAATAGGTCTGACTTTTGATGATGTATTGCTGGTGCCGCAGGCCAGTAGTGTTATGCCCAGATCCGCGGATATCTCCGCTCAGCTGACACGAAATATCCGCCTTAATATACCTGTTATTTCTGCGGCTATGGATACTGTCACCGAGTCCGGCACGGCTATTGCTTTGGCGCAGGAAGGTGGAATTGGTGTCATTCATAAAAACCTGACACCTGAAGTTCAGGCTGCTGAAGTCAGAAGAGTCAAACGGTATGAGGCAGGGGTGGTACAGGAGCCTTTGACTGTTTCACCTGAAACAACCCTGGATGAAGTACATCGATTGGCAGCCGAGCATGGTTTTTCCGGTTTTCCGGTGCTTGATAATGATGGCAAGGTTTGTGGTATTGTCACCAATCGTGATATTCGTTTTGAGCGTGACCCGGGCAAAAAGGTTGTCGATATGATGACGCCGAAAGACCGGCTGGTATCGGTTCAGCACGGTGTGGAGCTGGATGCCTGCAAGGTTTTGTTCCGTGAACATCGCATTGAGAAGTTACCTGTCGTTGATGCAGATGGCCGTTTGCAGGGCATGATCACTGTCCGTGATATTGAAAAATCCAAAGCCTTTCCGAATGCTGTACGTGATGATCTGGGACGATTGCTGGCCGCCGCTGCTATTGGTGTGGGTGATAAGGAAATGGCCCGTTTTGAAGTCTTGTTCGAGGCTGGTGTGGATGCCATTATCGTTGATACAGCGCACGGCCATTCCAAAGGTGTTATCGAACAGGTGCGTGAAATTAAACGCCATCATGGCGACAATATTCAGATCATTGGCGGTAATGTGGCAACAGCAGCAGCGGTGCGCGATCTTGCCGATGCCGGGGCGGATGCCGTTAAAGTAGGGATCGGACCGGGGTCGATTTGTACCACGCGCATTGTGGCCGGGGTGGGTGTTCCGCAACTTACTGCTGTGATGCAATGTGCAGCTGCCGGGCGCGATGCCGGTATTCCCATTATTGCCGATGGAGGCATCAAATTCTCCGGCGATTTTGCCAAGGCGATGGCTGCTGGAGCATCCACCAGCATGTTCGGTTCGATGTTTGCCGGCACTGAAGAGGCACCGGGGGAGAAGATTCTGTACAAGGGCCGTACCTACAAGGCCTATCGAGGCATGGGTTCAATCGGGGCGA
>WFUI01000228.1 GCA_015485035.1 Mariprofundus sp. | reverse complement strand
GAAAAGGTGGCGTAATGCAGTGGTTCGTCATCCGGCATTTCCAGGCGACCATCGAGCAGCAGGTTATTGTGGCCGGGAAACTTGACGCGCAGGGTGGCAGGCATAACGGTTTATAAAGCGTTTGATATTGTGTTGCATTGGCGTTTTAATGTCGCACTCTAACACAGTCGTTCAACTATCAGGCGGTAACCGATGGACAAACTCCCCGAACACCTCACCCCGATCATCCGCGTGCCGGCGCGCCCCGCTGACGCCAACCCCGGCGGCAGTATTTTCGGCGGCTGGATTATGTCTTATGTCGACATCGCCGGCAGCGAGCCAGCCTACCTGCGCGCGCGTGGCCCGGTGGTGACGCGCGCGGTTGATTCCTTCGAGTTCAAAAAACCGGTTTTTATTGGTGATGTGATTAGTTGCTACGCCGACATTGTAAAAGAAGGTAAAACATCGGTGACCGTAAAGGTGGAAGTGTTTGCTGAGCGAGCTAGCCGCGGAGAAGTTACCGTTATCAAGGTCACCGAAGCGCAGCTGGTGTATGTGGCAATCGATGAAAACCGGAAACCGAAACCGCTACCATGACACGCAGTGAGGAACATCAAAGATTAGCGTTTTGTAATATTGCAATTTATTAGTATGATGACGCCACCAAGAGGGGGATGTGACATGACATTAATAAAAAAACGTCATTTGGCAATTACGCTATTGCTAAGCACGGTAATTTCCAGCCAGGCGCGCGCAGCCGGTTTTGCGCTTATCGAAAACAATGCAAGTGGCCAGGGTAACGCCTATGCGGGTGCTGCCGCGATAGCCAACGATGCGTCAACAATATGGTTTAATCCTGCAGGCATGATACGTTTGCAACGCGATGAAATCGTAGTGGCAGGGCATCTGGTAGTGCCAAAATCCGACTTCAAAAATGGCAACACTGTAGATGGTTTCGGTAATCCGGTCAGCGGCGCAGAGGATGATGGCGGTTTCAACGCCATGGTCCCTAATTTTTATTATGTGAACACCATCAATGATGAGTACAAGTTTGGTTTTGGTGTCACTGTGCCTTTCGGCCTGGCAACGCGATACGATGATTCCTGGGTGGGTCGTTATCATACGGTTGAAACCGACCTGCGCACGATTAACCTGAACCCGAGTATCGCATACAAGGTTGATGACAAGCTTTCTGTGGGCGGCGGGATTAACATTTTGTTTGCCGATGTGATTCTCACCAGTGTGGTGGATTTCGGCGCGTTGATAGGTTTGCCGCAGAACGCCGATGGTTTTGCTGATCTGGAGGCAGATAACTTCAGCAGTCCGGATTTTGGCTTTAACCTGTCATTGCTTTACCAACTGGATGATGCGACACGTATCGGGCTGGCTTATCGGTCTGAAATTACCATCAAGGTGGACGGTACTGCAGATTTCAAGGTGCCCAGTGTTGCAGCTGCTATTCCTGCGTCAACCGGTGCATTTGTAGATACTGGCCTGAGAGGCGAGGTTGACCTGCCGCAGTCCCTGTCGCTGAGCGTGGCGCATGAGATGGATAAATGGACGCTGCTGGGAGATATAACCTGGACTGGCTGGAGTTCGTTCCCCGAACTGAGAATAGTTTATGACAATGCCAATCAGCCGGATTCAGTCACTACTGAAGACTGGGAAGACAGTTTGCGTTATTCGATCGGCGCCGATTATCAGTATCGTGAAGATATGGTACTGCGCGCTGGTATTGCCTATGATGAAACACCTATACCTAATGCAACAAGGCGCACCCCGCGTATTCCCGGTAATTCACGTCGCTGGTTGTCATTCGGTATCGGTTATGAGCTCAATAAAACCATGTATGTCGATTTCGGCTATTCGCATCTGTTTGTGAGCGACACGGCTATCAACAACACCTTTGAAAGCAGCCAGCCCGCTTTGAACGGCACCATCAACGGCACTTACACTGCCTCAGTCGATATTCTGAGTGCACAGTTAAGCTGGAACTATTGAGGAGAACGAGAATGAAATATACAAGACTGATACCTGTATTGTGTTCTGCTATAGTGCTGGCTGCCTGTGAATCGGAGCCTGGTTCAACAGTAGAAGACTCTATCGTACCGGCTGACAATGTCAGCACATTCAGTGGATTCGATCCGGCCAATTCGCTGATTCCATTCCCGAATAATCTTTTATTCAAGGATACACTGGATGGTACGCTGAATATTCCGTTGACCGGCGGTGCCAGCGATGCGCTGTCATCACAGCTCAATGTGCTCGACGGTTTTTCTACCAGCGCGCCGATTACAACCCAGCCGTTCACCAGCACGCTGGATCCGGCATCACTGGCGAGCGCAGTGCGCGTGTTCGAAGTGACGCTGAATACAGCAGTCAGTCCAATAGGTGGGCCTGTTAAGGAGGTCACTGCGGAACTGAGTGCAGGCACGGATTTTGTCGCTACGCTCGACCCGACTGGCACAACCATTGTGATTACGCCGCTGAAACCGTTGAAGCCGAAGACCAGTTATTACGTTACTATCACCAGTGATTTGCGTGACGCAGCCGGTAATCCGGTTGGGCCTGCAAATGCATATCTGTTCTCCAAAGGGCCAAACTCGCTGGTTGATGGGTCTGGCAACAGCACCAATCCGAGTTTGTCCAATGCTGAAGCACAGGCGCTGGAGCCGCTGCGCGTGATTAATAATCTGAGTGAAACGGCTGTGATTGCAGCCAGCGACCTGAAAGCGGCCAACATCATCATGAGCTGGAGTTTCACCACACAATCGGCGGGTGATGTCTTGTCAGTGGTGCGTAGTCTGGTGAACCCGCCAGCAACGGCTCCGGCATCATCATTGTCTGCTTCAACGGTTGATCTGGATGGGCCTGGCCCCTTGCCTCAGGGGTTGACACCAGGCACAGCTGCGCAGATGTTCGAAGGAACGCTCGCTGTGCCCTATTACCTGACGGCGTCCAGTACTGTGAGCAGCCCAAGCAATGATCCAACAGCACTGGGTTCCACATGGAAAGCGGCAAATGCTGCATACCCCGGCGACACCGAGATGAATCTCACCAATCTCAATCCATTGCCGGCGGCTACCAATCCAGCCTTATCAATTCCGTTGCTGGTCACCATGCCAACTGCAGGCACCAAGCCTTATCCGGTAGTAATTTTCCAGCATGGTATCACCACTGACCGTACCAAAATGCTGGCTGTTGCGGACACACTGGCAGCCGCCGGTTTTGCGACGGTAGCCATTGATATGCCAATGCATGGTGTCGACGCCAGCAGCCCGTTCTATCAAGCCGGTAATGAGCGTACGTTTGACCTAGACCTGGTGACAGAAGATGCCAATGGTAACGTGACAGCAGCAACGCCCGACGGTACGATTGATAGCAGTGGCAGGCATTTCATCAACCTGACCAACCTGGTGAACACCCGTGACAACCTGCGGCAGGCGGTTGCCGACCTGTTTGCTTTAACAGCAGCCATCAGTGCGATGGACGTAGACGGCGCAAATGGTGCTGATGATCTGGATGCATCCAATATCCATTTCCTCGGGCATTCGCTGGGCGCGATGGTAGGAACACCGTTCACAGCGCTGGAAACGAATGTGAATGATGTCGTGATGGCATTCGGTGGTGGCGGCTTGCCGAAAATTCTGGATGGTTCATTCTCATTCGGGCCCACTATCAGTGCGGGGCTGGCCGCAAATGGTATTGTTAAAGGCACTGCCGACTATGAGTCCTTCCTTGCTGTTGCACAGGCGGTAGTCGACTCTGGTGATCCGCTTAACTATGGCGCGACGGCAGCTGCCAATCACAATATTCTGTTCTTTGAAATTGCCGGTGGCGCTGGTTCGCCGTCCGACCTGGTTGTGCCAAACACTGTCCCGGATGCAAATGATACAACCGGTACGGTACCGGCTCCGCTTGCAGGTACAGATCCGCTGGTTGGCCCGGCGATAATGAATCTGACCCCGACCAATACCAGTGGCAGCAGCGGCGACTTGCTGGTGCGTTTCAATGCCGGTCATCATGGTTCGTTGTTGACCTCGACGAACGCCAGTGGCAATGCGAATGTGACCGGATCTGCTGAAGTGTTTGCTGAAATACAGGCGGAGATTGCTTCGTACCTGGGCTCTGGTACAGCCACATTAAGCATCACTGATGGCAGTGTGGTTGCGGCGCCCTGATTCATATTAATATGACTGCGTAAAAAGCCCTCGCAAGAGGGCTTTGTTCATTCCGGCAATAACTGTTTTTCAAGCAGCCACTGCTGTGCGTCTTCGGCATCCTGTTCGAACCACGCCTGCGCCGATCCGAGGCGGAAGCTGTATCCCCATTCATCCATGTCGCTGAACATGCGCGCCATGCCCATTTCAGGGATACGTTCGCTTAACAGGATTTGCAGATAACACACTGCATTTTCTTCTTCATAGTCGCCACCGGCATCAGTGTGTAACTGCTGCTTGCGCGAATCGTCCATGCAAATGTAATGACAGGCTTCGTGCAACGCGGAATGCACCGGTGTGTCACTGCGAATGTAAAGTGTGTTGCCAATCAGCCCGGCTTCGCTGTCTTTCCAGAAGCTACCCGGGATTTCCTCATTATCTGCTACTTGTTGCAGTTGCATGCCGTATTGCTGCAACAGGGTTTGCAGTGAG
>WFUI01000227.1 GCA_015485035.1 Mariprofundus sp. | reverse complement strand
GCTGCAATGAATTGTTAGCGTGTGGCAGATGAGGGAACAGTCATGAAGCAAATCATGCATTTGCCGGAAAATTTACCGCTGTTATTTGAATTGACCCTGGTTGCGATGCTTGCCTGGGTTGTATCGGGATGGTTGCTCCCGAGCAATGACCTTAAACCATCCGGATTGTCTGAAAACACCAGGGAGGCAACCGCTACACTGCCTGATATCACCCGATTATTGACTGTGCCTCTGTTTGGTAAATTACAGGTTCGGGCTACCAAACCAGTGGTGCAAAAGCCAAAACCTGTGGTAGTGAGCCGCCTGAACATCAAGTTACTGGGAACCATCGTGGCAGGGGAAAATTCTGCAGCCATCGTTGCTGTTGCCAAACGCCGTGAACAACAGGTTTTCTTTATTGGAGACCGAATTCAGCCGGGCGTGATTCTGAAAGAAGTTGAAGCCGAAGCTATTGTGGTAGAACGGGGCGGCAAGCTGGAAAGAATATCGCTTGAACAAGGCGCCAAGCTGACAGTCACCCCTATGCCGGGAGCAGCTATCGCAGCCAACCCGGGACTGGCTTCGGCTCAACCGACAAGCATAAAAATGAACCGGGCTCATTTGCAACAACAGCTGCAAAACTTCCCTGTGCTGATGACGCAGGCGAAAGCTTCACCTCATTTTGTAAACGGCAAACCGGGTGGTTTTGCCATCACCCAAATTGCGCCGGGTTCACTGTATCAGCAGGCAGGACTGCAGAATGGTGATATCATCCTCACTGTTAATGGCAAGCAAATCACCAATGCCAAACAGGCAATGAATATGTACCAGACACTGAAAAGTGCAACAGCGATTGATCTTGAATTGATTCGGGCAGGGCAGATCCGAAAAATTCATTATGATATCCGCTAATACTTAGTTAAAGATCGAATATGTATCTGGAACATTTCGGGCTGAAAGAGCTGCCTTTTTCGATTGCGCCTAATCCGCGTTATCTTTATTTCACGCACCAGCATCAGGAAGCACTGGCTCACCTTGTTTACGGGCTGAACAGTGCCGGAGGCATCATTCTGTTGACCGGTGAAGTGGGTACCGGCAAAACCACCATCAGTCGCAAACTGCTCGAAGATATACCGGAAAACATCGACATTGCATGGATCGTCAATCCAAGACTGTCAGTAGAAGAATTGCTGGCGGCCATATGTGACGAACTTGGCATCGATTACCCGGATGGTAACAGCAGCATTAAAATCTTTACCGATCTGATCAGCGCCTATCTGATCCATGCGCACGGGAATGCCCGCAATGTGGTACTGATGATCGATGAAGCGCAAAACCTCTCTCCTGAAGTACTGGAACAGCTGCGCCTGTTGACCAATCTGGAAACCAGCGAACGTAAACTGCTACAGATTGTACTCCTCGGTCAGCCGGAATTAAAAACCATGCTGGAAAGAACCGATTTAAGGCAGTTGGCTCAGCGTATCACTGCCCGTTATCACCTGCATCCGCTGGGCAAGGTGGAAACCAGAGAATATATACGTCACCGGCTGGCTGTCGGCGGCTGCAATAAAACAGTTTTTTCACAGCGGGCCATGAACCTGATTCACCATCTCAGCCACGGGACTCCGCGCCTGATCAACCTGTTGTGCGACCGTGCCTTGCTCGGCGTTTACAGTAGCAATGGTGTCATGGTGTATCCCAAACATGTCCGCCAGGCCAGCAGAGAGGTACTGGGTCAAGCTGAAACGCCGAAACGACGTTTCCTTGTTCCCGTTGCAGCCTCGATTCTGCTGACTGTTGCCGTCGCAATATTTGTTATAACGGGCGTGTGGCAGAATCAACCGCTACAGTTCAAATCAGTACTGGCACGTCAAAGCCCACCATCGCCCACACTCAAAATTGAACCGAAACATCGTAATACTGCCACAGAAAAAGTAATGCATAGCCCGCTACCGGATCAGGGTGCTGAACCGGTAGCGATCAACACGCAGGGAATCCCGCCGACTGAAGGTATTGTCCACCAAACCGCAAAAAAGGCGCCCGATGTCACCAGTAAAGTAGAAAAAAAAGGACCCATTCCTGCGGATTCCGCCAGCCTGTGGAAAACCATAGAAGAAAACGGCACCAAAACGCAGGCATTCCAGACACTGGCCGGGATATGGCATACCGGTCTGGCTTCGACAGAAGGTCAACCATGCGATCAATTGATGAATAAAAAACTCTTCTGCCTGTCGCAACATACAAACCTGTGGCTGCTTCAGAAACTCGACCGCCCAGCTATATTCCGATTTATCGACCAAAACGGTGAGCTTCGCTATGCCGTTATCCGCTCAGTTTCAGATGACCGTGCAATCATCCAACTGGATAAACAGCAGTGGAGCATTCGCCTGTCTGAACTGAAACAACGATGGCAGGACAGTATGACCCTGATCTGGATAAAACCGCCGGGATATAAAAAAGCCTTGCAAACAGGTGATTCCGGCGAGGCGGTCGAATGGCTGGTCCGTCAACTGGACCGGATTCAAGGCAACATGATTCCGTCCGGACAAAGTCATACGATGGATGCCATACTGGAAGACCGCCTGAAGTATTTTCAGAAATCGGAAGGCATACCCCCGGATGGTATCGCAGGCGTACTGACACTGATGCGCATCAATGATCGAATCGGACTGAAAAGCCCCAGACTTCAGTCTCCGGCCACAAACTGATGTCCTATATTCTCGATGCGCTGAAAAAATCCGAGCAACAACGAGCCGCCTTAAACATTCCGGTTGAGGCACCGGCGCTCGCCCGTCAACCAAAATCAGGAATGCCCCGGTTGCGCCTGGCACTGGTGATATTACTGGTGTTACTGACAGTCGGATGGTTCATCGCCCGGATACAAAAAGCTGACAATCACCCGCCTGCCCCGGTCATTTCCAAACAGGTGGCATCCAAACAAATGGCACCCAAACAAGCTGTCTCCGAACAGGCCATCACCAAACAGGTCACATCTAAACAAACAACACCCGGACAGACAGCATCCATACCGGCTATTGCATCCGCACCAACTGCGGCCCCTGCAGCAACCGTGCGCCAGCCGCTACCCGGTGAAATCGAAAAGCGCAGCCATGCCGATTCAAAGATTGCAGCCAAACAGGCACGCCAGAACAAAGCATCGTCTGAGCAACCCGGCATATCCGCTAACAACCCGTCAGGCCATGCGCCTGCCGGTCGCACCGAAGCAAAGGCGGTTCCTATATTCAAACCGATTACCCCCACATCGCCTGTCAGCAGAAGCACGGAGCCTTTCCCGGACATTGGCAATGATACATCTCAGGTAGCACCGGCGAATACGGATATTCGTTCATTAAGCGATTTACCCGTATCTGTGCAACAGTCGCTCCCTTCCATCAACATCGAAGGCCATATCTATGATGATCATCCGGCCAGGCGTATGGTTATTATTAACGGCAATATACACAGGGAAAAACAGGCCATCGGAAACGGCCTGCGACTGGAAGAAATCACGCCGGATGGCGTTATTCTAAGTTATCAGGGCAATGTTTTTCACGTGGGCGTATTTGATCGATAACAGCGATTACTCCTCGCCAGCCAGAGTCTGGTAACATCAATCAGGCGCCGCTCAGCACCGCTCTGACATGGACATGGCCAGGTGAATCAGCCGCCTGGAGTTTCAAACTATTCAGCCCCAGATTGCGCTCGGCAAGCGCATGGATAAATTTGAGTGTTGCATCATAAGGTGCATTTTTCATGCTGATCATCAGCCGCTTCTGTCCTCCATCAGGTGTTATCTGTGGCGTGATCCGAGTCATAAAACGCCTCACTCCTGTCTGTCGGGCAAGACGTTCCACTGTAGTCATCATATCTTCCGCAACGGCGCCACCCTTACGCTCTGCCGCATGTTCTACCAGATAGCGCGCCATTTTCTCTGCCTCTACCGCCTGAGTCTGAACTGTAGTCAGGTTCTCACGCAAAGCATCGTGCCTGTCCTTGAGTGGCAGCAGCAGGCCGAACAGTATGATCATCACAGGCAATAGCACGGCAGCCACCAGCACAAGGCGTTGCTCCCGACTGTCCAGCTGCTGGTAGCGTGGCAGCCATTCCTGTTCAAAGCGTTGAATGAGAGGTGCGAGCTGCAACATCAGTTTCTCTTTCATGACCATGTCATCCTGAACTTAACCTGATTACCGCTGAGATCGGTATCCAGCAATTTGACTGTTTTTCCCGTTTGTTGTTGCAGCGCCTCACGAATCCGGTTCGTGGTCTGTAAATCCGCAGCGACTCCTGACATTGTCATTTTACCATCGTGAAATGATAACTCCCTGATTTTCCAGGGTGTTTGCTGATAAACCCGATGCACACCGGCAATCTGCCGCAACCAGATTGTAGCATCATGGCCGCTTGCCCCTGCCGATTTTCCACCGGTTGCTTTACGCAGTTGCGCCAATGCATCGATCATCACGGCCTCATTCGGCAAGCCCGTGTGAAATGCCGTTACAATACGCTGCTGTGCTTCCTTGAGTTGTACATTGAGACGATGATTCTGCCACACCATGCCTGTCGTCCAGATCACCGCCAGAGCAGCCGCCATTGCCAGCGTTCGACGCCATGGCTTGAGATTCCCCAACGGGGATTCGGCCCGCCATCGACCATGTCGAAAATTCAAATCCGATGCAACATCAATAGCCAGATTAGCTTCATTCCGGCCGGGAAGGCTGGATAACTCAGCGCTTTCGCCCTTCCACAACGATAGATTCAAGGCTTTCTCCAATGCTACCGGCAATCGACCGACCGCCACACCACTATCGTCATTCCAGCCCATGACCTGCAGCGAACGCAGAATGTTTTCAGCCAGATCCGCACATTGATGTTCCAAGAGTGCAGCCCCCCAGTTCAAACGCCGCATACCATGCCAGAACCCGACTGAAGACTGACTTTCATCACCACCGGAGCATACACCGAAACATATACCGCTGGCATCAGCATCCAGCACTGCGACAGCATCTTCAAACTGCTTCGCCTTCAGGTTTGCCTTCAGCGATGCATTCAATCGTGTCCAGATATCCACACCGATATAACTCGCCTGCCGCCAGCCTTCATATGCATCTATCTGTTTGCGAACAGTTTCCGGCAAGCCGAACATCATGCCTGCCACACCAGCTCCGGAAGGTCCACCCTGCCAGGCAAGCCACCAGTCTTCCGCCTGTTCGCTGGAGTGTTCTTCCAGTTCCTGGCCCAGAATCTCCTGATCGATAAATCTGGTTTGAGCCAGTGGCAGCGAAAATGACCTGCTGAGCAGATGCTCAACGGGCAGTAACACAGTCGATACCACAACCGTCTCGGGGAGTTCGGGAATAGTAATTTCAGGCAGAGCAACTTCATCCCCGGCAGTCAGGGTAAAGGTATTTCCATCCATATCTGTTGCCAGCCAGTCGGTTCCATCAAAACTGACACGTAATGAGCGGGGCTCCATATCATCCATCATTGAACCTTCTCTGCCGTAGCCAACACCATATCACGCTCGACACGTTCACTGGATAAAAGAATTATTTTTCCGGATTGCTCTCCGCCAGACTGTCGCCGCAACATAAATTTCTCCCTCAATATCACGCGCCCGAAGCGCGCCTCTGTTCGTACCATAAAGATATCACTGGCCATGCTCAAGTAGGCCTGCTTCACACCCGCTGCCCATGACTTGCCCTGCAAAGCCTGAGAAATGCTGGTATATGGTCGCCCGGCGACAAATATCTCTGCATCCGCTACAGTCATTTGCGGCATGATCGCCATCAATACTTTCATTCCGGCCGTATTGATATTAATCGCAGAAAAGCCACTGGCCGGTACTTCGCGCACCACTGCCACCGAGGCCAGCTGATTGACGACTGTCTCATCAAAGCCGCGAATCAGACGCAATTCCTGCCAGCGATCCAGCGGTGCATTTTTGACATGGTAATCCTTGTTATAATAAGCAGAATCCTCCGCCCCCCCTGCACCATGCGGCTGATCATCAGCATCCATCCAGTCAATCAGCGCATCGACCAGACCCGTATCCAGATCCAGCATGGTGAACAGCGCCTTGACCTGCTTCTCGACTTCGACCACCACCTTGCCGTTTTTATCGACCACTGCATTGAGATTGATAAACCGGTTCGTATCGATGATATGTCCGAACACGCTGCCATCATCGATGCTGAAGGGCGGCGTGTCCTGGGCCCAGCTTTCATCCAGATCATCTGTTTGGGTATGCTTGCCATCATCTCTGAGAATCTTGGCCGATAATATCAGAGCAGACTGGCTGGCCTGCTCGGCCCATACAACATTCTGACTGTTTTCAGCCCGGCGCAGCGACAGCATGTCTTCATACGCAGCGCTGACCGCCCATGTACTGATCAGTGCAACCAGACCCAGCACAATAATCAATGCTGCACCGCGCTCCTTCCGACCATCCGCAGAAAGAACCGGAACAATATCACATTCACACTTCACAGCTCACTGCCAACCAGCACCGGCATCCACCACTGTCGCTGCCCTGTTATTTCATTGCCATTGCTTGTTTTCATGGTCACACGCACGGCCTTGGGCCAGACAAATGCCTGCTCGCCAAAGTTCCAGTCCTGCCGCCAGTTCCCCTGACGATCCCATATCTCCACAGACCATGAATCAATCTTGCCAAAATCCCAGCGCATCGGTTCCACCTGATTGCGTGCAAGCAGCAAACGCGATTCGCGCATCAAATGACCGCTGTCTTCATCGATATAATAATGCACTTGGCTGATTGACTGGCGTCCGGGCTCCCGTACCAGTAGCCAGAGCTGATCAAATTCAACATCACCCCGATTATCATTCCGGATTCGTAACGGCGTAAGCTGGTTGGCTCCCGGTTGCTGAGCTGCTTTTACCCTGCTTTTATGGGGTGCAGCCGTTAAATAGCGTATATCTGAACGCAGCTGTTTCGCTACCCAACCGGACTTTTCCTGAGTCAGTCGAACCTTATTCAGAATTTCAAAACCATTTCCCGCCGTTCCGAGCGCAGCATAGGATAAGCCTGCAATCAGCCCGAACACGGTCAACGCCATCAATACTTCAATCAGTGTAAAACCTCGCGACTCTGGACCGTTCACCGGACTTCCCTGTACAGAAACACGGTCACTTTCGGCTCATTCGGTGCCTTGACGCTGACATTCAGGCGCATAAAACCATCCAGCATCGTTTTTTCACTCCAGCTCCGCCAATCAAGCTGGATATCGCCTGCTTCGATCACGCCTTGCTGTTCATCGAGGCTGGCTGAGGCAATAGTCAATTCGACCAGCTTGTTGCGGGCACTATCCATCGCCAGTTCATGCATCATCAGACTATGCTGAATATTGGCCGAGGAACCGAGACGTCCCATCAACACGACCAGTGCAGTTGAAGCAATCATCAACGCCACCAGCGCCTCGATCAGGGTAAATCCTGATTCGTTATTGGCCATCTGATACTTTCTCAACATGGATTCCGCCCGGACCGGGGCGTAAGCGGACAATTAATTGCCGACCGTTAGCTGGCTCGGTGGCCAGCACAATATCGGCAATCTGACTGATCCCCTCAGGTAACAGCAATACATCGGCTAATACCGGTTCTGTACCTTTTGTTTCTCCATCAACATCTTCTGTCAATGGCACAGCCGGCCTGATTTCAACAAGCTGAAACCCTTCAGGGAGTTGATACGGCTGATAAGGCCGATCCTGTAACGTCTGCCATGCCCCCTCCTGATCGGCAGATTGAAACTGGTAACCGTGCTTACGAAACCTGACCCGAAAGGTATTACCTGACAGCGTCGCCTCTTCACTAGCCAGCCTCAACACCTGCACCAGTCTTTTCCCCTCATCATCAATCGATACAGACACGGCGGAAAAATATGAAGGTGCAACCATCATCGAAGTCACTGCCATAATCACAATAACCAGTAAAATCTCCAGCAATGTGAAACCGGCATCAGTTCTCCCGGATACCCTGTTCATACCACCAAACTCATATCAGTAAGTATGATCAGGCCCGCGTCAGTTTCTTATTGCCAACTGCCAATATCAGCATCAAACCCGCTGCCTCCGGCCTGACCGTCCGCACCATAGGAAAGGATGTCGAAATCGCCATGCACACCCGGCGACAGATATACGAAATCATTGCCCCATGGGTCTTTTGGCAGCGAGTCCATATAACGTTTACCATCCTTGCCTGCCGTTGCCAGCACCTGCAAATTACCGGAGGCTGGATATTTACCATGCTGCAGTCGATACAGTTTTAATGCCTGAGCAATATTTTTCATCTGCACCTTGCAGGCATCTACTTTGGCTTCGTCGGCACGTTCAAGAAAACGTGGCGCCACCAGTGCCGCCAGAACACCGATAATGACCAGTACCACCATAATCTCCAGCAAGGTAAATCCTTTTTCGTCTTGTCCACGGCTTAATGTTATTTCATTATTTTGCATGATTCTTCCTCTCATTTTCATCAAATCATTTTAAACTCTGAACCACAAAGGTTCACAAAGTAAACACTGAACAGCAGGTGGCTGACCAATGATAATACTCTACCTCACGACTGTCCGCTTCAGGTTGTTTCATTACCGGTCTATGAGAAATATTTTGTAGGAATACCGGACAACTCTTTAACTTCTTCACTTCTCACGCATCCAGAAATCATTGCGCACCAGTGGGTCATATAAGCGTTTTTCGCCGTCTGTTACCAGCCATAGGCCGTTTTGCAAATCATCGTGCTCATGAATGATACGATCCATAGCCAGCCACGAACCAAACAGCAGACCATGCTGATTTACCGCCTGCGTAGCATATAGAGAACAAACCGGCCAGGAAGGGCACGATCGTCCATCCATCTGCCCGATCACGTTCCGGTAAAAGTGCATAAACATGGCCTCCGGCCCGGACAATGGTGGCAATGTTGCCTGCCACAGCATGGCGAAACCGAAACTGGCTGTTGCCAGTAACCCATAGAGTTTGAGAAAAGTGCCCTGCATCGCCATCATGACCATGGTCTGCCGGGCAACCCCGAGGCCTGCCAGACTCCTTGCCACCAGGCCATATAGGCTTCCGCACTGGCCCGTTCCGCCAGTGATATGGATGAGAACACCGTACCTGACCACAACCAGACAGTGATCAGCGCAAAAAACACCGTGACCGGTCCCATACGTCTTTTTGCAGCCCATGCCGTTAAAATCAGCATCGGCCAAACCATCAGTGCAGCCATGCCCGCATCATGCCAGCGCCCCTGCCAGGCATGCCCGGCCCCCGGTGCAATTACAGCAAGCAGCGTTGCAGGCCATCGTTTCGCATCCTGTAATAACGGGTGCATCGCCGCATAGGCAGCGGCCAGCGCCATGTGCTGATTAGGTCCGGACTGAGCGGGAAATAATGTTTGATGCGACATACGCATATGAATTAATTGCTGTGCAGCCAATAATCGTTGTCGCCAAACTGTCTGCATCGGCATGACTTCAATCAGCGTTCCCAGTGATGCTATGGCGCCCTGATCATCGCCCTGAGCCGCCATATTCACGGCATGGCGATAAGCAGCAGCCGGATCAGCATGACAGGCAGGCAGGTACGCCAGTAATACCAGCAGGATATAGCCGATACGCTTCATTTCACCAGCTGGTTCATCTCGGCGATAGGAAGCAGAATCGCCATGGCCAGTGCGCCCACTCCGACCGCCATGAACATCACCAGCAACGGTTCGGCAATGGTTAACATGCGACCCAGATTACGAGATACCTCTTTTTCATAATGATCGGCGATGCGCAACAGCATGGCGTCCAACTGACCACTCTGCTCGCCGACAGCCAGTAACTGGATCGCCATAGAGGGGATATAACCACCACTTTTCAAAGCCGTGGCCAACGATTCGCCTTCTCGCAGGCTTTCCCTGGCCTGCTCGCCAATAGCTTTCAACGGCAACAACGACCAGCTCTGGTTGGCAATTAACATGGCCGCCAAAGCCGGCACGCCACCTGCCAGGAGCATACCCAGTGTACGAGAAAACCGGGCTGTTTCTATTGTCACCAGCAGGGTTGAAATACCAGGCAGCCGAAGCAAAAAAACATCTCTGCGCTGATGCACCGACTCATTACGCATCAGCAGCTTATAAGCCAGCAACAAGCCGGCAACCAGAACCACCAGCCAGCCCCCATGTTCACGCAAAAAGTCGGACAGCGTAATCACCACCTTGGTCAAGGCAGGTAAATCTCCACCGGCACGTTCGAAAACCGCCACCATTTTTGGTACCACAACGGTCATCAGAAACAGCATGACCAGCATACCGAAAGCAAGAATAATAGCCGGATACAATGTGGCTGACAGCAAATCCTGATTCAGTTTCTGACGATGCTCCAATAATTGTGCCAACCGTGATGCAACAGCTTCCAGTTGACCTGTTTCCTCACCAGCGGCAATCATATTGCAAATCACTTCATCGAAATGCTGAGTCCGCAACGCTTCGGCCAGCGACCCGCCTTCCAACACCTTTTTGCGAATAGTAAACACTGCCCGGCGTGATGCCTGTTTACTCATGCCATCGGCAATCGAACCCAATGCATCAATCAATGGCATGCCCGCTTCGGTTAATGTAGATAATTGTTGCAGAAAAAGCACTGTCTCGGATGCGTTCAATCGAGTCTGGCTCACACCGCCCTTGCCCTGATGCTGTTTTTCAATTGCAGTAAGCTTGCGCACCACCAGCTGGCGGGATTTCAGCTTTTGCCGTGCACCTCGCTCCGATTCAGCTTCGACTTCACCTTTTTGTCGTCGTCCGCGTCCGTCCAGTGCCTCATAGGAAAAGACACTCATGGGTCAGTGGCAACCACATCTTCCATGGTCACTCTCAACACTTCCTCAATACTGGTGACACCGGCCGCGACATGACGCGCCACATCCTGGCGCAAGGTAATCATATGCTCTTTTTTGGCGATTCTTCGCATGGCAGGCAGGCCCTTACCTTCATGAATGGCATTACGCATGGTGTCGGAGACACGCGCCATTTCATAAATCGCCACCCGTCCGGCATAACCGGTACCCATGCACTGCTCGCAGCCTTTGGCATCGTAAATATGTGTCACTTCAGGGTAAGCCTGTGGCTCTACTTCAAGCATGATCCAATCTTCCGGTGTCACCGGGCGCTGCTGGCGACAATGCTTGCAAAGGCGGCGCACCAGACGCTGGGCCTGTACCATATTCAATGATGAAGCGACCAGATAAGGCTCCAGACCCATGTCCTGCAATCGCAAGATGGCAGACAATGCGTCGTTGGTATGCAGGGTGGCGAACACCAGGTGGCCGGTCAGCGAGGCCTGAATAGCAATCTCGGCAGTTTCCAGATCACGAATTTCACCGATCATGACAATATCCGGATCCTGACGCAAAATGGAACGCAAACCGGCCGCGAAGGTGACACCGATTTTCGGTTGCACCTGCATCTGTCCGACACCCTCGATCTGATATTCAATCGGATCTTCAATGGTCATCACATTGCGGTTTTTACGGTCTACCTCCATCAAGGCGGCATAAAGGGTTGTACTTTTACCGGAACCGGTCGGGCCGGTCACCAGCACAATACCGTGCGGCGCTGTAATCACCTCTTTCATCATCTGCAACTGCGGTGGGCTCATACCCAGTTCCGGCAAGGTCAACATGGCTGAACCCCGATCCAGCAACCGCATCACCACCCGTTCTCCATGAGCAGTCGGCAACAGAGAAACACGCACATCCACTTCACGGCCGGCAATCCTGACTCTGAATCGTCCGTCCTGCGGATGCCGTTTTTCGGCAATATCCAGCCCTGCCATCACTTTGACGCGACTGGTTACCGCTGCCTGCACGCCCTTGGGTGGGTGTACAATCGTATGCAATACGCCGTCTATTCGGAAACGCACCAGCACCCGCGTTTCAAATGGTTCAATATGAATATCACTGGCTCGTTCCTTGAGCGCTTGGGAAATCAACGTATTGACCAACCGGATCACCGGTGCATCGTCTTCGGATTCTAGCAGATCCCCAATTTCTTCCAGCTCGCGTGACAAATCATCGCCACCCATATCCTCAAGCATCTGTTCGGCAGATGCACTGGCCATATCAAAGACCTGGTTGAGCGCAGTGAGTATCGCGTCTCTTGGGACCAGCACCGGTTGCACCTCAGAACCGAACAAGCGGCGACAATCATCCAGTTGCTGCCAAGGCCATTCACCTTCATCACTAACCGCCACAGGGTTTGCTGCATCAGGCATCGGTTTCAGCGGTAATAACGGACCCGAGCGCAATATCTGCAGAGAAAAATGCAGCGCCCGCTCTGCATCAACAAGGTCATTGCCCAGTCTGGTCAACTGTTTCATTGCGCTGGCGGCTTGGCCCCGACATTGCTGTTATTGACAGGTGAAAAGGGCTTCATATTCTCCGGTAACTGTTTTTTCTGTTGCTGAAAAATCACAGTTCCTCCTTCCACGGGTTGCTCGTAAATATCCTTGATATCAATGTATTTGTGGTCGGTAATTTCTTCAATCTGTTTACCGTTTTTAATGATATGCGGCTTGAGAAATACCATTAAATTGGTTTTGGTTGTCTGATTCTCGGTAAACTTGAACGGTTCACCCAATATCGGGATCGCGCCAATGCAGGGAACACGCTGCACCTTGGATGCGTTGTCATCCCGCATCAACCCACCCAGCACAATCATCTGTCCGTCATTGGCCAGCACCACCGTCTTGATTGAACGTTTGCTGGTAATAATACCACCTTCAGCAGCTGTGCCTCCATCCACAGAAGAAATTTCCTGATATATTTCCAGACGCACGGAATCACCATCGGAAATCTGAGGTGTCACGCGCAACGTCAAACCAACATCTTTGCGTTCAATGGTCTGGAATGGATTTGCTGTACCTCCCTGGGTCACATTCTGACCGGTCAAGAACGGTACATTTTTACCCACCACAATCTCCGCCTCTTCATTATCCATGGTCAGCAAATTGGGAGTGGACAACACATTGGCATCGTTATCCGACTCCAGTGCATGCAACAGCGCACCAATAGATAAAGCTTTATTGACAATGCCCAAAGTCAACCCGGTTGGCGCAGCAGAAGCCAGAGCTGCAGATGTACTGACAGGTGGGGCAGCATTGGCATTATCAGCAACAGCTTTGCTGATTGGGCCAAGATTCTTGAAATTCTGCACACCCACGGCATTACCGCCAGCAGCCATCCACTCCACTCCGAATCGCTGAATGGCATTGCCACTGACTTCCACAATTAACGCTTCGACCAGCACCTGACGCCGACGTATATCCAGTCTGTCAATAATGCGGCCAACCGATTTAATGTCACTGGGATCAGCCGTAATCAACAATGCATTGGTAGCCTTATCAGCCACCACCTTCACATTGCCGGTAAACAACGCTTTCCTCTGCCCCGAATTGGTTTCGCTCGAAGATTGCCCACCTACCAGTTCGTTGAGCACCTTGGCAACGTCTTCCGCATTGGCATGCTTGAGATAACGTACCTGTAAACGACCACTATCCGACTCCGGAGCAATATCAAGCTTCTCGATCACGCCAGCCACTTCATTGATAATTTGTGGCGCACCAATCACTATCAACATGTTCCCGGGTTGATGCGCAATTGCTTTCACCCCACCGGCCCTGCCTGCTGCTGCCGCGGGTGCACCAGCTGCGCCATATAGTGTTGTCAAGGTAGTCGCCAATTTATCTGCTGAAGCATATTTGAGTGTAAACAACTGTACGCCGACGGCATCCTTACGATCCAATAAATTCAATATATACTGAATGCGCTGAATATTGCTGGCGCTGTCCGTCAGCAACAGCATATTGCCACGCGGGTAAGCAACCAGATGGCTGTTGGGTGAAATCAGTGGCCGAATCAGAGCCACCAACTGCTGTGCGTCAGCATATTTGAGCCGTATCACTTGTGTGACCATGGCATCATTATGGTTGCCCTTACTACTCTTCAAGATCGGCAGCGATTTCTGTTTACTCTCAGCGCGTGGCACAATTTTAATCACTGACCCACTGGGTACTGCTGCAAAACCGTTTACTTCAAGCACCGACAGAAACACATCATAGGCATGATCTTCGGAAATTGGCGTTGGCGAAATGATGGTCACCTTACCTTTAACACGGTTATCCACGAGAAAATTTTTGCCTGAGAACCCTGATACAAATTCAATAAATGCACGGATATCCGCATTTTTGAAATTCAGTGTCACTTCCCGAGCCCATGCCTGCGAAGTCGCGCACAGCATCAGCATGCATAATACCAGACTCAAACTTTTAATTTTCATTTTCACCCCAAACCAATCACGGTATTACAAATGCGATGAGTACACCAGGGCATCAGAATGATGCTATCTAAACATGTGCCAGCAACACTTTACAACGCCATAACTCCACAGGTGGGCATCATAATGCAATTACAGCCCCTTGCCAGTACTCATTTTAACAGGAAATTCCAGAAGAGAATGCTTTGCCCTAACGAATTAAAACCTCTGGCTTACAGCTTCGAGCCTATGCACTCTCCAGATTAAGCCCGGTGAGATTGTCATCGGCTTGCATGGTAAGCCTAAAACATCCGGTTCCAGGATTAAACCAGCGCACACTCATACAAGGTGAAAAAACTGCCTTACTCAGTCCTCTCCATTTCATTTTCACCTTTCAAACTCCTGCTGTATCTCCCCTGCCATTACCATTGGACAGTCATTCATTCAGTTCATACAGTCTCAAACCATGACAGCCACAAAACTCTTATATCAGGCTGCGCTTGAAATGCCTTCAAGGCAAACATTGATTATCAATGCGCATGCTCACGCCCTGTTAACATTAATGGAATCGATTGATCTCCAGCAGCATTTCAAACCCGAATATACTGCCATCAAAAACATAGGCATGTC
>WFUI01000226.1 GCA_015485035.1 Mariprofundus sp. | reverse complement strand
CGGCTTTGGCCTGCGATGCGGCGGGTCCGAATACGCATGTCGGGCAGGTGCTCAATGTTGACGGAAATCATTTCACCATTCGTGATGCCCAGACCGGCGGACCAATCAGTTTTACAGTTGGTGAGCATATGAAAGGTTCCATGCCTGCGCCGGGTGATGCGGTGACCATCAAATACTCCGGACATGAAAAAGAACTGATTGCAGAATCAATCGATTAATCGTGTTATAACGAATATTTATGGATACCTATTCATGTGATGATTGAACAATCGCGCAATGAATTGATATAGAAAGTCGAAACCGCATAAAAAAGGAGGCTCCATTTCGGGAGCCTCCTTTTTTTGTGACCGGTATGAACCTGATCAGTTTTTGGACTTGTCCACGATCTTTTTAATCCATGGCATCATGCCGCGCAATTTGGCGCCGGTCTGTTCGATCGGGTGGGCTGTATTCAGACGACGATAAGCGGTCATGGAAGGGTAATTGGTAGCGCCTTCGATAATGAACTGTTTGGCATATTCACCGGTCTGGATGTTATGCAGTGCTTCGCGCATGGCCTTGCGGGACTCTTCGTTGATCACCTTGGGGCCGGTAACATATTCGCCATACTCCGCATTATTGGAGATCGAGTAGTTCATATTGGCAATGCCGCCTTCGTACATCAGGTCAACAATCAGTTTCAATTCGTGCAGGCACTCGAAATATGCCATTTCAGGTGCATAGCCCGCTTCGGTCAGGGTTTCAAAACCGGCTTTGACCAGTTCAACCGCGCCACCACACAGCACAGCCTGTTCACCGAACAGGTCGGTTTCAGTCTCATCCTTGAACGTGGTTTCGATAATACCGGTACGACCACCACCAATGGCGGATGCGTAGGACAGGGCGGTTGCTTTGGCATTGCCGCTGGCATCCTGGAACATGGCGATCAGATCGGGGATACCGCCGCCGTTGACGAATTCGTTACGGACAGGGTGCCCCGGTGCTTTCGGTGCAATCATAATAACATCAAGATCGGCACGCGGTACGATCTGATTGTAGTGAATCGCAAAACCGTGTGCAAAAGCCAGTGTGGCACCTTCTTTCAGATTGGGTTCCAGTTCGTTTTTGTACAGGTCGGACTGAAATTCATCAGGTGTCAGTACCATGACCAGATCAGCTCCTGCAGTCGCTTCGGCTACACCTGCAACTTTCAGGCCGCAGGCTTCGGCTTTGGCGATGGATGCGGAGCCCGCACGCAAACCTACCGTCACATCAACACCTGAATCCTTCAGATTATTGGCATGGGCATGGCCCTGTGAACCGTAACCGAGGACAGCTACCTTGGTGTTTTTGATAATGGAAAGATCGGCGTCTTTATCGTAATAGACGTTTAAAGCCATGGGTTATTCTCCTGTACATTGTTGATTTGGATATTGAATATCAAAAGGGGGCGCAGCATATACGTTTTTCAGCCAATGTTCATCCCTTTGTAAGAATGCGTTTAATCCTTGCTGAAAACGGTGCCGACACCTTCATCGGTGAAAATTTCCAGTAGCAGGGCATGAGGCACACGACCATCAATGATATGGGCCTGCCCAACACCGGCATCAACAGCATCCAGACAACAAAGCGCTTTCGGAATCATGCCGCCGGCAATCGTACTGTCATCAATCATGGCCCGTGTTGTCGAGGCAGTTAACCGGGAACACAGCTGTTTGTCCTGATCGAGCACACCGGTCACATCGGTCAGCAAAATCAATTTGGCTGCTCCGAGAGCCGCTGCAATGGCACCGGCTACCAGATCCGCATTGATATTGTAGCTCACCCCTTCACTTTTGTGATAACCGACAGGGGCAATCACCGGCACAAAACGGTCATCTTCCAGCACTTTGAGGATTTCGGTGTTAATCGCATGCACCTTGCCGACGTGGCCGAGATCGATGATTTCGGGCACATCCAGTTCCGGCGCATTTTTTTCAATGTGCATTTTCCGTGCGCATATCAGGCCACCGTCCTTGCCGGACAGGCCGACAGCTTTACCGCCGGCCTTGTTGATGTTGCCGACAATCTCCTTGTTCACCAGTCCGGCCAGTACCATCTCAACCACATCCATGGTTTCACTGTCGGTCACACGCATACCGTCGATGAATTTTGCTTCCTTGCCGATTTTGGCCAGATGCCGGCCGATTTGCGGGCCGCCGCCATGTACGACTACCGGATGGATGCCGACCTGTTTGAGCAGGGTGATATCAGTGGCAAAACTGGATTTCAGTTCATCTTCGACCATGGCGTTGCCGCCGTATTTAATGACAATGGTTTGATCGGCGAACCGTTGCAGATAGGGAAGCGCTTCAACCAGTGTTCCGGCTATGGCTCCAGAATGTTTCATTCATCCGCCTCGGCAAGGGGGACTGTTTTCCGGTGATGATCCGGTTCACAATCCAGCAAAACCGACCATAACCAGATCAGGCCGCAGGCAGCCAGTGTAATCCCCAAACTCAGAAACAGCTTCGGATCATTCGGATCATGCAGCTGCATGCCCAGTGGAATCAATACAATCAGTGCCACAGTAATGACGCTCAACCGTGTCCAGTTCAGGCTTTGCCGGAACAGCACGCTGGCCGCACCCGGAACAGAAAGCAGTGCATAGAGGGTCACAATAATCCAGTGGTTTTCAAAATTAACCGAAGTCAGCAGCGTCCAGATACTTTCATCCTTACCGCTTAATCGCAGTTCGAGTATGGCACCGATAACAATAACAAGCAGAGCCGAAGTGAACCAAATCACCCAGCCCAGCCACGGTTTTTTCCGGACGGCGTGATTGGTCCATATGCTATTGCCGATAACATACATCAGCGCTGCATAAGTCATGCCCCAGGGAGCGAATGTGAATTCAATGTGCATAAATTAAAACCCTTTATCTCAGTAATTTCGAACAGCGCCGAAAGCCTAACGGGGATGGGCATTGAAATCACGCAGCGCCGTAATCAGCCGGAATACAGAGCTTTGTCCGGTTTGTTTTGCAAACGAAGAAAAACGATGCTTTTGCATGAGGGGGCTGATTTTTGGCAGGATAGCAATAAATCAGTTTTTCACCTTGTTTTGCAGGCTGACTGGCGTTAGAAAGCTGCCATGCGATTGATAGCCTCTTTTTTGTTCTTTTTCTTAACATCCGTGCAGGTATTTGCAGCTGAATTTGATATTTACCAGTCTGATTACCGGCCGCTTCAACTGGCTCTGGTGGTTGATGCGGAAAATGCCGCTGATGCGGATCAACGTATGCTGTATCAGGTGGTCGAAAATGATTTGTCATCCAGCCAGTCATTCAAGAGCATTGATCCGATGGCGTTTATCGCTTCCCCCGAAGACAGCCGGAAACAGATCGACTATGGCGACTGGCGCATTATCGGCACCGATATTCTGGCTCTGTGCCATATGCGTACATCTGATACGAGGGTGCTGGTTGATATCCAGGTGCATGACCCATTCAGAAACAAACAGCTGATTTCACTGACAGTGGAAGGTTCCAAATCGGGGATGCGCATATTGGCCCATCGTGTTGCCAATCAGATTTACAGGGCTTCTCTTGGAATTCCCGGTTATTTTACCAGTCATCTTCTTTATGTGAAGAAACATGGAGATTCATCGGATCTGGTCTATATGGATCAGGATGGCGCCAATCGACAGAGCATAGGCAAAAACTTCACGCTGTTGCTGTCACCGGACTGGTCGCCTGACGGTCGCCTGGTGGCATTGAATACATATGTCGGCAACCATCCGCGGCTGGAGTTTTTTGATTTAACCAGCGGTAAAAGAACCGCATTCGGTGATTTTAAAGGACTGAACAGCACTCCCGAATTTTCGCCTGATGGTCATTATGTTGCAGCCACATTATCGCATACAGGCAATAGCGAGATCCATATATATGATATTAAAAACAATACATGGCGGCAGTTCACTCACAACAAGGGGATTGATACGACCCCGACCTGGTCACCCGATGGAAAATGGCTTGCATTTGTCAGTAATCGAAGTGGCAAGCCACAGATATATCGCAAAGCATTATCAGGCGGCAAGGTTGAACTGGTTAGCACAACGGGAAATTATAATACATCGCCTGTGTGGTCTCCAACAGGCGACCGGATTGCAATGATTTCGTTAAAAAGCTGGTCTTTTGCAGTGGCAACAGTGCGTCCGGACGGTTCAGATATCCGTTATCTGGCTACCGGCAAACGCATTGAGTCACCATCATGGTCACCCAATGGTCAGATGCTGCTGTATTCCGCTGAAGAGCATAATATTCGCCGCATCTACCGTGTACCCAGCTGGGGCGGCAAGTCGGAACCGATCACGTCGCCGGCCATTGATGCCTCGGATCCTGCCTGGTCACGTCATTAGGGCCTGATGAATTGCCAGGGGGATGCTGATTGATTCATTCAGTTGTTTCCGTGCGCCCGTTTAATATATTACTGTAATCAATCGGCTGCTCCCGTCAGATCATGCGAATTGAAATCACAGCCATAAACTCCAAACAGGGTCATCGAACGAAGAAACAGGTATCGGTGAAACATCATTTGCGCACCACACAGATTAAGGCTGAAGCATAAAAGATAAAAAGTTACGTTAGATGGTTGACTGAAAGCATACAGGTGTCACAATACGTCTCAATCAGATGCACGAAACTAGATGCACAAAGGGAGGAAAAATATGGAAGCAACACGTACAACCAAGCAAGTTCTCTTGATTGCTATGGTATCAGCAGCAATGCTGTTTGCCGGGTGTTCCAAGAAAGTTGAAGTTACAGATACATCATCCAAACCGGTTCAGACTCAGACGGTTAATCCTGTAGACTCAACCAAAGCTCAGAAACCATCATCGAATTCAGTGTACTTTGCCTTTGACAGTTCAGACCTGGATGCAGCTGCTCGCGCTACGCTGGATGGATATGCTGAATGGTTGAATGCCAATGCAAGTATTAATATTACTATTGAAGGCAACTGCGATGAACGCGGTAGCCGTGAGTATAACCTGGCTCTGGGTCAGCGTCGTGCCGATAGTATCCGTGATTACCTGAGCTCTCGAGGCGTTAGCTCCAGTCGCGTTGATACAGTATCATTTGGTGAAGAACGTCCGGTATGCCAGGGATCTGGCGAAGCCTGCTGGGCCCAGAATCGCCGTGGTGATATTGTCACCCGTTAATTGTAATAACTGTAAATCTGTGAGGCGGCCACTGGTTTTTCCGGTGGCCGTCGTTTTGTTGTGTGCCCTTGGATTAAATGGCTGCGCCAGCAAAGAAAAGCAGATCGCCATGGAACAGGCCAGAGTTCAGGAAAAACAGCAAATTAACGACGCCATTGAGCAACTGCGTACCAGGCAGATTCAATCCGAACTGGCGGATCAGCAGCAAGCTTCTGCCCTGAACGAGATTCTGGACCGGATAGGGAAACTGGAAAACCAGTATCAATTACAACAGGCACAGTTGAAAGCATTGTCCAGTCGTATTGATCGCTCACGCCACAGATCATCGGGCAAGAAAGCCATCACAAAAAAAAGTATTTCGCCAGAACAGCGAGCAATTACCGGCTCGGATCAGAGACGGCATACCACAGCGGCAAACAGCCTGCCTTCAGACCTTCCGGGCGGCACCCCCAATGTCGACAAAGCGGCTGCGCTTGAAGCGGAAAAGAATGCCTATACCGCCGCTTACCTGGCTTGGAAAAGCGGTCGTTATGATGAGGCTGCCAATGCATTCAACAAGCAGCTGGACTTATATCCGAATGGCGAATATTCCGATCAGGCCTGGTATTGGCTGGGTGAGACACGTTTTGCCCAGCACGATTATTACCGGGCACTGAATGCATTTAAATATGTAGCCGATCACTATCCGGACAGTGTCAAGCATGCTGCCGCTCTGCTCAAGCTGGGGCAGATTTCAGAGTCCCAGAATCACTGGCAACAGTCCGCCTTGTACTACAAACGTTTAATTCGTGATCACGCTGATTCAGCTCTGGCGGAGCAGGCTCGAAAGGCTTTGGGTAGAACAGAGAACAACAATCCAGATACAACACCGGAGAACTGACCATCACTGTTTCCCGACATCGTCTGCGTATCTATGAAATTTATGACAGCATTCAGGGTGAGAGCACGCTGGCCGGTATGCCATGCACGCTGATTCGTATGGCCGGTTGCCCGCTTCGATGCAGTTATTGTGATACACCACAGGCAATTCCGACCGATAGCGGTAACTGGCTGGCAATTGATGCCATCATCAGGCGGGTAAGGGAAACAAATCGGCCGCTGGTGCTGGTGACCGGGGGTGAGCCGCTGGCTCAGCGTTACTGTATCGAATTGCTGAAACAGTTATCCGGGTTGGACTGTATTGTCCAGCTGGAGACATCCGGAGCTTATTCAATTCAAGCTGTTCCATCCGATATTCACCGTATTGTGGATTTCAAGACACCGGGAAGCGGCGAGGATCAGCGTAACTGTATGCAGAACCTTGAGTTGCTGACTGCCGGTGACGAAATCAAACTGGTTTTAACCAGCCGTATGGATTATGAGTGGGCGCGTGATTTCATTCGCAAAAATCACCTGGGTTCAAACGATATCCCGGTACTGTTGTCTCCGGCCTGGGGTGAAGTTGCTGCCAGCGATTTATGCGAATGGGTTCTGAAAGACGGTTTACCTGTCCGGGTTCAGGTACAGATGCATAAAACGATCTGGGGGCCGGAGGCGGAGGGCGTATGAGCGAAGTTGTCAAAGCCGTTGTGTTGCTTTCAGGTGGACTGGATTCCAGCACGGCACTTGCATGGGCTGTTAAGGATCAGGGCTGGCAATGTCATACTGTTGCATTTGATTACGGACAACGGCACCGAATTGAGCTGGAGGCATCGTTGAATGTATCGCGTGCGATGGGTATCAGGGATCACCGTGTTATCAAGGTGGATTTGCGAGCCATTGGACACTCTGCCCTGACCTCCGATTTACCCGTTCCCAAAGATGAGGCCGGACATTCAGGTGTTCCGTCGACTTATGTGCCTGCCCGGAATCTGATTTTTCTTTCACTGGCTGCAGGGCTGGCAGAAACTGTAGAGGCAACACGACTGGTGATTGGCGCCAATGTTGTGGATTATTCGGGTTATCCGGATTGTCGCCCCGAGTTTCTGAACTCGTTCGTTCAAACAGCCCTGTTAGGTACAAAAGCGGGCAGTGAGGGGCGGGATTTGCAGATTTCAGCCCCGTTGATCGAGCTGAATAAATCCGGGATTATATCACTGGGTTTGGAATTAGGGCTGGATTATGCACTTACCCGATCCTGTTATGATCCGTTGCCGGATGGTTCTGCCTGTGGTCATTGCGACTCCTGTTTCTACAGGCGGCGCGGTTTTGAGGATATCGGCGAGTGTGATCCGCTTTCATATCCGGATGATTGACGCCTGATCTGGTATATGGGTTAGTCAGATTAGACCCGTAAAACAGTCAAGTCTATTTGACCTTGGAACTTGTTGGATGCTGCTTTAGAGTGCCGCTCCCGCAGCGGGATGCTGCGTAGTTTAAGGGGGATTCCTGCATGCCAGTTCAACGCACATTATCTATTATCAAGCCGGACGCAATCGCGAAGAATGTGATCGGAGACATTATTCGGCGTTTTGAAGAAAACGGCTTATCAGTGATTGCCACAAACATGACCCGTCTGTCTGCAGTTGAAGCCGGCCGTTTCTATGCTGTACACGCCGAGCGTCCGTTTTTTGACAGCTTGTGCACATTTATGAGCTCAGGACCGATTCTGGCTATGGTGCTCGAAGGCAAGAATGCTGTAACACTGAATCGTCAGCTGATGGGAGCAACCAATCCCAAGGAAGCAGAGAGCGGCACCATACGCGCCGACCATGCCGATTCTATTGATGCCAATGCCGTGCACGGCTCTGATTCGGAAGAAAATGCCGCCACTGAGATCGCATTCTTCTTTTCCGACCTCGATTTACACAGCAAGTTATAGCATCCAATGAACCATAACGTGTCGGATCAGTCTGAACAGATTACTGTCCGGAGAGAAAAGCTTGCCCGTTTGCGCGAGTCGGGTGAGGCATATTCGAACAGGTGGCGCTCCGATCATAGTACAGCAGCTATTCATGCCGATTTTGCCGATAAGGATGCAGATCAACTCAGCGATATGAACCATTCTGTTTCTGTGGCCGGTCGTATCATGGCACATCGTGTTATGGGTAAATCGAGCTTTATCAAGATTCAGGACGGAGCAGGGCAGATTCAGCTGTTTCTCAACCGCGATGAATTGGGCGGAGCGGAAATCTATAACCCGACCAAAAAATGGGATCTGGGTGATATCATCGGCGGCAAGGGTGTGTTGTTCCGCACTAAGACCGGCGAATTATCGGTACGCGTATCGCATATCGAAATGGTTTCCAAATGCCTGCGTCCGTTGCCGGAGAAATGGCATGGCCTGAGCGACATCGAAACCCGGTGCAGACAGCGTTACGTTGATCTGATTGTCACACCGGAATCGCGTCAGACATTCCGAATGCGCTCTAAAATCGTGTCGCTATTGCGTCAGGGTCTGGAGGCGCGTGATTTTATGGAAGTGGAAACGCCGATGCTGCAGAGCCAGCCGGGCGGGGCGGCGGCAAAGCCGTTTACAACCCATCACAATGCGCTGGATATGGACTTGTTTCTGCGCATTGCGCCGGAGTTATATCTGAAACGCTTGCTGGTCGGCGGTTTTGAGCGGGTATTTGAAATCAATCGCAATTTCCGCAATGAAGGCATTGATGCGACCCATAACCCTGAATTTACCATGGTGGAGTTTTATCAATCGTATGCCGATTTCACCGATGCGATGGATACCACCGAAGGACTGATCCGGGATATTGCAGCTGAACTGGGTGTGACACAGGCGCATTGGGAAGGGGTGGATATTGATTTATCGCAACCATTCCGCCGCCTGAGGATTGATGAAGCGGTATTCGAGAAGCGTCCGGATGTGCGCGGCCATGCCAATGACAAGGCCTTGCTGGCCACGGTTTGCCTTCAGGTGATACCTGACTTTAAGCCCCTGATTACCTGGAAAGCCGGGCATTATTTAATGGCACTGTTTGAAGAACTGGTCGAGCCCGAACTGATGCAACCGACCTTTGTTACCCATTATCCGGTTGATGTATCGCCGCTGGCGCGGCGTAATAACGATGATCCGAATGTCACCGATCGATTCGAGCTGTTTATGGCCGGACGTGAAATGGCCAATGGCTTTTCCGAGCTCAATGATCCGGATGATCAGCGTCGTCGCTTTATGGCCCAGGCAGAAGCTAAAGCTGCCGGTGATGAAGAAGCCACCGGTGTGGATGAAGATTATCTGCGGGCGCTGGAATTTGGCATGCCGCCAGCGGCCGGCGTTGGTATCGGTGTGGACAGGTTGGTGATGATGCTGACCGGTCAGCATTCCATTCGCGATGTGTTGCTGTTTCCGCTGATGAGGCCTGAATAAAAAGGAGCTTTATCCATGCATGCAAGAGACATTATGACCACCGATGTGGTGGTATGCCATCCGGAACAGACCGTGGGTGATATCGCTGCTGTTCTGAATGAAAAGTCATTTCGAATGATTCCTGTTGTTGATGCGGAGCGCAAAATTCTGGGTGCTGTGAACTCACTCTCCGTCCTGGCCAGTCTGGTTCCCAGTTATATTGTGACCGGGGATTTGAAATCGATTCCTTATGCCCCTGATATCGGCCTGTTACGCAAACATTATGAAAACCTTTTGCAGTCCAAAGTCCGTGATGTCATGGATGATAATCCGACGATTGTCAGCGAAGATGAATCCTTGTTATCTGTGACAGCGGCTTTGATTACCTTTGATCGTTTTGAATACGCGCTGGTTGCTGATGATGATGAGCGTCTGGTGGGCATCATCTCCTCCAGCGATATCTTAAGACGTCTGGCAAAAAGCCCCCATGTGAACAGCGACGATGCCTGACGTTCATGTAACACATGCCATGTTCGGACTTGATCCGACCTGGGTGGCTGTATCCATTTTGCTGGTGGTTTATGGCGTGATCATGGCCGAGAAGTTCAATCGGGCTGTGTTGTCGCTGCTGGGTGCGGGCTTGATGATACTCTGTGGCGTTTTGACCCAGGAGCAGGC
This sequence comes from Mariprofundus sp., assembly GCA_015485035.1. Taxonomy (GTDB): domain Bacteria; phylum Pseudomonadota; class Zetaproteobacteria; order Mariprofundales; family Mariprofundaceae; genus Mariprofundus. Next base: position 10,474 of record WFUI01000226.1, on the reverse strand, counting down.
CGTAGCAGGCGTTGATTTCAATACCATTGGCCTGCTGACCGGTATGATGGTGATTGTGGCTATCAGTCAGAAAACCGGCATGTTCCAGTATGTGGCCATCAAGGCGGCAAAGGTCGTTAAAGGCAGCCCCTGGGGTATTCTGGTCATGTTATCGGTAGTCACGGCGGTATTTTCCGCCTTTCTCGATAATGTCACCACCGTGCTGCTGATTGCGCCGGTAACACTGTTGATTACCGATGCGCTGGGGGTGCGTCCGTACCCGTATCTGTTTGCCCAGATTCTGGCCTCCAATGTAGGCGGTACAGCCACGCTGATCGGCGATCCGCCCAATATTATGATCGGTTCGGCGGCAGGACTGAGTTTTTATGACTTTCTGATTAATCTGGCACCGATCACGCCGATTATTTTTGCTGTCATGCTGGGCATTATCTGGTTCATGTTCGGTCGTGATCTGCATGCGACGGAAGAGAATCGGGCGCTGGTGATGAAATTTGATGAGAAAGAAGCCATCAAGGATGTGCCATTGCTGAAAAAGAGCCTGAGCGTATTGTTTCTGGTCATTAGCGGATTTACTGTGGCGCACAGCTTACACCTGGAGCCGGCTTCGATTGCCATGTTCGGTGCGGCACTGTTGTTGTTATTACAAACATTCGGTCAGTCACTGGAAGAAAAAGATCATGCCTACGAAGGCATTATGGCTGAGGTGGAATGGACAACGATCTTCTTCTTTGTCGGCCTGTTTATTATTGTGACCGGCGTGGAACATACCGGCGTGATAGAAATGCTGGCCCATAAAACGCTGGAGCTGACCGGCGGCGATTTCAATGCCACGGTTGCAGCGATTCTGTGGGTCTCCGCCATTGCTTCGGCCATGATTGATAATATCCCGTTCGTGGCCACGATGATTCCGTTGATTCATAATATGGCTCCGACATTCGGTGGTGCTGATGCGATTGTACCATTGTGGTGGGCGCTGGCGCTGGGAGCATGTCTGGGCGGCAACGGTTCTTTGATTGGTGCCTCGGCCAACCTGATTGTGGCCGGTTTTGCCCAGCGCGCCGGTCATCCGATTGCTTTTCTGGTTTTCCTGAAACACGCATTCGGACTGATGCTGATCTCCATCGTTATTTCGCATATCTATCTCTATCTGCGTTATCTGTCATAATGATGCAGCCAAATAGCGGAGGGCAGCTTTGAGCCTGGAACTGTTTCGTTCCTATGAATGGATGCTGGCCAAGCGATATCTGCGTTCACGCCGCAGTGAGCGGTTTGTTTCATTAATCAGCTGGAGTTCGGGAATCGGTATCGCTATTGGTGTCATGACGCTGATTGCCGTGTTATCAGTCATGAACGGTGCTGCTGTGGAAATTCGTGACAAGATACTCGGTTTTTCTTCCCATATTGATATTCAGGGTCCCGGAAATACATTGGCTGACTGGCAAAACTGGTTATCTCAAGCCGAGAAGCTGGACGGGGTGGAGCGAGCAGCTCCGTATATTTCGACTCAGGTGCTGGCCTCCTACGGCTCGCGGGCGTTGGGGGCAATCTTAAAGGGCGTGGACGTACACAGAAGTGACGAAATTGCCGGTCATATTAGCAAAGGGCGATTTATCAATGCCAGCGGTTCACCATTTCAGGTGGTCGTGGGCAAGGATCTGGCCAGAAAGCTCGGGCTGGAAGTAGGGGACAGGGTGAGATTGATGTCACCTTCCGGAGGTATCAGCCCTTCTGGTGCGGCGCCGCGACTGCGGGCCTTTGAAGTAGTGGGTATTTTTGATTCCGGTTTTTATGAATACGACGTTGGCATGATTATCACTCCCCTGAATGCGGTTCAGCGCCTGAATAAAATGGGCGACAGTGTCACCGGCCTTGAGCTTTTTTTATATGACAGGGATCGCTCCGGCGAGATTTCCGAACAGGCGCGTCTGAAATTGCCACCCGGCGCATGGGTGACCGACTGGAAACAACGGCATCGTTCATTTTTTCAGGCGCTGAAAACAGAACGGGTTGCCATGGGGGTTATTCTTTCCCTGATTGTACTGGTGGCATTGTTCAATATGGTGGCATCCCTGGTGATGGTGGTTATGGAGCGACGTAAGGAGATTGCTATTTTAAAGACAGTAGGGGCCACGCACGCTTCGGTCATGCGTATCTTTTTGCTCATGGGTACGCTGCTCAGCGGTATCGGCACCCTGGTCGGAGGCTTGCTCGGTCTGCTGCTGGCCTGGAAACTGGATACCTTGCTGGCCTGGATTGAGGGTTTGACCGGCGTCAAGTTCATGTCCAGCGATGTCTATTATATAGATCATATTCCGTCGGTCATCGATCCGGTTTCGATTGCCGTGATTGTCGTGATCAGCCTGTTTATGGGTGTAGCGGCGACATTCTATCCGGCCTGGCGTGCAGCCAGTGTGCCGCCCGCAGAGGCACTCAGGTATGAATAAATCACCACTGCTTACCGTGTCTGATTTACACAAACAATTCACCGCACCATCCGGAGAATTGCATATTTTAAGGGGGGTGGAGTTTGAACTCAATGAGGGTGAGTTTTTAGCTATTGTTGGCGAATCCGGTTCGGGGAAATCTACCATGCTGCAAATACTGGGCACGCTGGAGCAGCCGGATTCCGGCAAAATTTTACTGGATGGTGAAATGATTCACGGCCTTGCTTCCAACCGCCAGGCCCATCTTCGGAATAAAAAAATCGGCTTTGTGTATCAGGCTCATCACCTGATTCCTGAACTCACCGCACTGGAAAATGTTGTTTTACCGCTGCTGGTTCAGGGCATGTCATCTGCAGATGCAAATCAGCGTGGACGCGAATTGCTTGCACGTTTACAACTTGAAGCGCGTACGGAGCATATACCTGCCAAGCTGTCTGGCGGAGAAGCACAGCGTGTTGCTGTGGCCCGCTCCCTGGTTGCCAGGCCCAGATTGCTGCTGGCCGACGAGCCTACAGGCAACCTCGACGAAAAGACCGCGCAGGAAGTATTCGGGCTGTTGCAGCAATTGTGCATTGAAGAAAACGCAGCGGTTGTAATGGTCACACACAGCTTATCTTTGGCCAGGTCATGTGACCGGCTTCTGCGTTTACACGATGGGCAATTATTTTCTGATCCCGGCTGATTCTGGTTTTCGCTTATTTAGGCCGCTGATTTTTTATTTCAAAAAAGCTTTGACAGATTAGTCAGTTCTACTAATATTCATAGATTGTTTTTAACAGGATCAGTTAATATACTGTTTTAATTCATATTTTAATGGGCAGGGAAATGTGACCAAAGCTGAGATTGCAAAGATAGTTCATGAGCGTGTCGGTCTGACTAAAAAAGAGTCGGCTCAGATCATTCAGTCTGCACTCGATATTATCAGGCATTCACTGGAGCAGGGTGAAAACGTCAAACTGTCAGGCTTTGGTCATTTTATTGTTCGCCAGAAACATGCGAGGCGAGGACGTAATCCCAAAACAGGTATGGATATTACAATCGCCCCGCGCTCAGTTGTAACATTTCGTGCAAGTCCCTTGTTGAAAAAGAAATTGGCAGGAACAGATAAATGAATCCGAAACAGGCTTTGGAAAAAGCAGGATTACAGATTCCGGAGCTTCCCGAAAAACTGTTTTTCTCTATTCGTGAAGTCAGCGATATATGTGGTGTAGAGCCGCATGTGCTTCGCTACTGGGAAAGCGAATTCAGACATCTCAAACCGGTTAAGAAAAGTGGCAACCGGCGTTTTTACCGCCATCATGATGTGTATGCTGTTCTTCAGATTAAACATTTACTGTACGATCTGAACTTTACAATTCGCGGGGCAAAGAAACGTTTGCTAAGCGGTGACCTGGAAAGCATTGTGGAAAAGAAAGACAGTCAGACTGTTCTTCAACAGGTCAGGCAGGAATTAAATGAAATTCTTGCATTGCTGGATTAATATCCAAAAAACTGACTGAATCAGCGAACCTGCATACCTCTTACATTATCTGATATTTTAAGTATGCTTCATCGCCATTGAAATCGGGGCGTAGCGCAGCCTGGTAGCGCACTTGACTGGGGGTCAAGTGGTCGGAGGTTCGAATCCTCTCGTCCCGACCATTTTCTAAAATAAATAAACGTTTGGCTTTTTCTGTATGACAGCGTGCACGTATACAAACAACGGGAAGGCTCATACGGATTTGGGGAGCACCAAGTGTGAATAATCATCTGATGCCTGAGCATACGAAGCCTTCGTTTGACCGGCCACGTCAACGCATGGTTAATGAGCAGCTCATAGCCAGAGGCATTAATGATAAGCGGGTACTTGCAGCTATGTTGTCGGTACCCCGGCACATATTCGTTGATTCTGCTCTTGCTGCGCGGGCCTATCAGGACTGCGCCTTGCCGATTGGCTGCGGCCAGACCATTTCCCAGCCTTATATGGTTGCGCGTATGACCCAGTTGCTTGAATTGAAAGGGAATGAACGCGTGCTGGAAATTGGTACGGGTTGCGGCTACCAAACGGCGGTGCTCTCGCGGCTTTGCCGCAGGGTTTACAGTATCGAACGTATTGAGGCATTGCACCGACGGGCAAGACAAAACCTGAGAATGGCGCGCCATGCCAACGTTATGCTGAAATGCGGTGACGGGCTTGAAGGCTGGGAAGAATATGCACCCTTTGATGCAATTATTGTTACTGCCGGAGGCTTTGCTTCTGATTTATGGTTGCAGCAGTTAAAACCGGGAGGTGTATTGCTGTTGCCTGAAGGTAAAAGTGGAACGCATCGCCTGGTTCGTCGTCGCAAGCAGGCGCACATCATTACGGAAGAGTATTTTGATGCATGCACATTTGTCCCATTACTGAAAGGGGTGAACCATCACTGATTCAAGCAATCAACCTTCAGCCGTATTCTGGTTACGAAGGTTATATCACTGGACACTGTCATGGGCAGATCACCCGAATGCCGGCCGGGCCCTTTTCGTCATCGCTGTAATTGAAGCCAGTGTATTTCCGATTCCACCTGACATCCTGCTGATCGCACTGGCGCTTGGTCGCCCGGATGCTGCTTTTCGATTTGCTGCATTATCCACTGCCGGTTCTGTCGTAGGTGCTGCGATTGGTTACGGTATCGGTATGTTTCTGTTTACCGCTGTTGCACTGCCTGTCATGGAATTTTATAATGCCATGGATACCTTTCATCATGTACAACAATGGTTTGTAGAGTATGGCGTAGTCATGATACTCATTGCCGGCTTTTCACCCATTCCTTTCAAGGTATTTACCATAGCGGCCGGCGCTTTCGGCCTGTCTTTTCCTGCCTTTCTGGCTGCTGCGCTTGTTTCCAGAGGCACACGCTTTTACCTGGAAGCGGCATTATTGCGGTGGGGCGGCAAGCGGTTGCGTGGATGGGTGGAGCAGTATTTTGAATGGTTGACCGTGGTCGTGGCTGTGGCTGTTATTGGAGGGTTTGTCCTGTTGTGGGTCTGATCAGCCGGTTACTTTGTCTCGTTATCCTGATGGCTACTGCCGGTTGTTACTCAACCAGCCTGCCTCGCCACTCAATATCCGCTACCGCACACAGCCATAAACCTGTTATTCGTTATGTCAGAGCCAATGATACTTTATACAGTATTGGCAAAAAATTCGGAATTAACTATCGTCTCATAGCCAGACGGAACCATATTTCCTATCCCTATCGAATCTATATCGGACAGCGCCTGTATATTGATCGCCAGGCACCACTGAGCCATGATCCGACTGCAGGCAAAATAAGAAGTATTTCAAAAGCGCCTCCGAAGAAGCACCGCACGGTGCATAAAAAGAGGATTGCTTCGAAATCGGCGCATAAGACGAAAGCAAAAGGGTATACGGGCCGTTTATTGTGGCCTGTCAAAGGGACTGTAACCAGTAAATTCGGGCGCAGGGGCAGTCGCATGCATGATGGCATTGACATAAACGCCAGGGAGGGCACACCGGTGCATGCTGCGGCTTCAGGTGAAGTGGTGTATGCGGATTCCCGCCTCAGTGGATATGGCAAGCTGATCATCATCAGACATGGAAAAAATCTGTTTACTGCCTATGGGCATAACCAGCGAATGTTGGTAAGAAAAGGGACAAAGGTACGTGCAGGTGATGTGATTGGCAGGGTGGGTCACACAGGAAGGGCCAGCGGACCACATCTGCATTTTGAGGTCAGGCAGGGCAGTACCCCGGTAAATCCACTTGCCTATTTGCCGCATTAAAAAGATAGTTGAACTATGATTGCCCTGAATATTTCTCCCGGTTGTGCGAAGGATGTTATTTTGATCGCAAATACTGATGAGTAATCGTTCCAGCATGGAGCCGATAGCGATTTATATGCGTGAGATTTCACGCTATGATTTGCTGACTGCTGAACAAGAGATCGAACTGTCTAAACGAATTTCGCAGGGAGATGATAAAGCTCGCCAATATATGATTCAGTGCAATCTTCGACTGGTTGTAAAAATTGCCAGGCGTTATCAGGGTCGTAAACTGGCGTTGAGTGATTTGATTGAAGAGGGAAACCTGGGTTTAATGCGCGCCGTTGAAAAATTCGATATTGCTCATGGCTGCCGTTTTTCCACATATGCAACATGGTGGATCCGGCAATCCGTGGAGCGGGCAATTATGAATCAGTCCCGTACCATCCGCGTGCCTGTTCATGTTGCCAAGGAATTCAATACCGTGTTGAGTCATACGGCCCAGTTGCGCGTTTCACTTGGTCGGGAGCCGACAGAACAGGAAATCGCCAACTCGATGGATATCCCGGTTGCACGGGTACATACGTTGCTAATGACATCAATTGGCACAGAGAGCGCCGATGCGATTCTGCACACGGATGGTGATTTTACCTTGTATGATGTTACCCCTGATGAGCAGGGCAGCATCCCCGGCGACAGTCTGGGTGATGATCAGCGCAATGAATTGCTTCGGAAGTGGATGACTAAACTGACAGCCAAGGAGTGTGACGTTGTCCGTTTACGTTATGGTTTGGGGGATGTACATGACCCGTGGACGCTTGAGAAAATTGGCGAACACATGGGGGTAACACGCGAACGTATCCGGCAAATTCAGATGACGGCACTGAAAAAGTTGCGCAACATGGTTGAACACGAAAATATAAGTTTTGAGGAAATTATCTGATGATAGACACACTGAATTGGTGGCAGGACTGCATTCGCGATGTGCCTGACTTTCCCAAACCCGGAATTGTGTTCAAAGACATCACACCGCTACTGGCCAATGGCGAGGCATTTTCCGCTGTCGTATCTGAACTTGCATGCCATGTCGGGAGTGATGTGGACGCTATCGTCGGCATTGAGTCGAGAGGATTTATTTTTGGTGCAGCTCTGGCCCAGCAGCTGGGCCTGGGCCTGGTTACTGTGCGAAAACCCGGCAAACTTCCAGCCAATGTTCACAGCGTTGAATATGAACTGGAATATGGCATGGATCGTCTGGAAATACATCGTGATGCTTTATCAGCCGGCCACAAGGTTGTCGTGGTGGATGATCTGCTGGCTACCGGTGGTACAGCTGCTGCAACGGTTCAGCTGGTGCGGAAGCTGGGGGCAGAAGTCGATGCCTGTCTGTTTGTAATCGAGCTGTCATTTCTGAATGGGAAAGAAGCACTGGCTGATGTCAATGTTCATAGTCTGTTGTGTTATGAATAAGATGATTTTCCCGTTAAACTTTTTTGCGTAATTCATCGTGCAGACCGGCTTTGAAAACGCTATGGTTCGAAAGCTGTTTCATACTACGGGAGTGATGAAGTCTGAGCCCCGTTAGCCCTCGTAGCTCAGCTGGATAGAGCGGCCGCCTCCTAAGCGGCAGGCCACACGTTCGAATCGTGTCGAGGGCACCAGTTGAATAATATTGTATCACCAACAGAGGTTAAACCATGGAAGAAACACTGAATCCTGCTGTACCCGTTCTGATCGAAGATGAGATGAAACGCTCATATCTTGATTATGCCATGAGCGTGATCGTCGGGCGTGCGTTGCCTGATGCGCGTGATGGTCTGAAACCGGTGCATCGGCGCATTCTGTATGCCATGCAGGATCTGGGTTGTACGCACGATAAACCGTTCAAGAAGTCGGCTCGAGTGGTCGGTGATGTGATTGGTAAATATCATCCACATGGCGATACCGCCGTATATGATGCCATGGTGCGTATGGCGCAGCCGTGGAGTATGCGCCACCTGTTGATTGACGGGCAGGGTAATTTCGGTTCGGTCGATGGTGATTCGCCGGCAGCCATGCGGTACACAGAAGCGCGCATGAGCAGGGTAGCGGCTGAATTGCTGGCCGATATTGATAAAAATACTGTTGATTTCGCCCCCAACTATGATGAATCGCTGAAAGAACCAAAAGTGCTACCGGCCAAATACCCCAACCTGCTGGTCAATGGGTCGCAGGGTATTGCCGTGGGTATGGCTACCAATATTCCGCCGCATAATCTGGGCGAAGCCATCAATGCCTGTATCGCGTTGGTTGGCAACCCCGATATTGATGATGATGAGTTAATGCAGATTATGCCCGGCCCCGATTTTCCTACCGGTGGCTTTATTTATGGTCGCAAGGGTATGCAGCAGGCATTCATCAGTGGTCGAGGTTCGGTCACCATGCGAGCCAGGGCGATGGTGGAAATTCACCCGCGCACCAAGCGCGAATCGCTGATCATTACCGAACTGCCGTATCAGGTGAATAAAGCCAATCTGATCGAAAATATCGCCCATATGGTGCGCGATAAAAAGCTTGAAGGTATTTCCGATCTGCGTGACGAATCCGATCGTGACGGCATGCGCATCGCCATCGAACTGAAGAAGAACGAAATCCCCGAAGTGATACTCAACAACCTGTATAAGCATACCCAGCTACAGTGTAATTTCGGCTGTAATATGCTGGCGCTGGTGGACGGTCAGCCCAAGCTGTGTGGCGTACGTGAGCTGTTGTTGCATTTCCTCGACCACCGGCGTCAGGTCGTGACGCGCCGCTGCCTGTTCGATCTGGCCAAGGCTGAAGCACGCGCTCATATCCTCGAAGGGTTATTGATTGCGCTGGATAATATTGATGAAGTCATCAAGCTGATCCGTGCCAGCCAGACTCCGGCTGAAGCAAAAGCCGGCTTGATGGATCGCTTCGGATTATCGGATAAGCAGTCGCAGGCTATTCTCGATATGCGTCTGCATCGTTTGACCGGGCTCGAGCGTGGCAAGATTCAGGCTGAGTTCGACGAAATCCAGAAATTAATCTCCCACCTGAAAGCGATTCTGGCTGACGAAAAACTGCTCATGGGCGTGATTGTGGAAGAACTGGAAGCCGTTCGTGATAAATATGCTGATCCTCGACGTTCCGAAATTATGGATGAAACGGCGGAACTGTCGGTCGAAGACCTGATTACCGAAGAGGATATGGTGGTGACCATTTCCAGCGAAGGTTATATCAAACGCAACGCGACTTCGCTCTACCGCGCCCAGCGCCGCGGCGGCAAGGGCAAGACAGCCATGACCACCAAGGAAGAAGATTTCGTGACTCAGTTGATGGTGGCATCGACGCATGATTATCTGCTGTTCTTCTCGGATCGTGGCCGTGTATTCCGCAAGAAAGTGTATGAAGTGCCGCAGGCCGGACGTGCAGCGCGCGGCAAGGCGCTGGTGAATCTGTTGCCGGTCGAAAAAGGTGAAAAGATTTCTGCCACGCTGGCGATTCGCGAATTTGATGAAGGTCATTATATCGTTATGGCAACGAAGAATGGTGTGATCAAGAAGACCAAGTTAACTGAATATCAGAATATTCGTGCCAATGGCATTATCGCTATCAAGATTGACGATGATGATGGTCTGATTGGCGTAGTCGTATCCAATGGCGATCAGGATATCATGCTGTGCGCCAGCAATGGTAAGGCGATTCGTTTTTCTGAATCGGATGTCCGCCCGATGGGGCGCAGCACGCGTGGCGTCACCGGCATGCGCATGGCTAAAGGTGAACGGCTGATTTCGATGACGCTGGTTTCTGACCGGGCCACCTTGCTGGCTGTGTCAGAGAACGGTTTTGGCAAACGCACATCGGTATCTGAATATAATGTGCAGAAACGCGGCGGCCAGGGCGTATTCACGCTCAAGACCGGCGGACGCAACGGTGCCATGATCGGTGCGCTGCTGGTGCTCGATAAAGATCAGGTGATGATGATGACCGATACCGGGCGTCTGGTGCGCATCAAGATGGATGACGTGTCGGTGATTGGCCGTAATACTCAGGGTGTGAAACTGTTCGGGGTGGCAGACAACGAACGGGTCATCGGCGCCGTGCGGGTAGCGGAAAAACAGGAAGATGATGCGCTGGAAGATAGTGCGGATGCCGACAGCGAGGCCGTTGATGATTGATCGTCAGGCGTTTCGCCGTTCTTTTGATGCGATGGAAGCTGCACTGGCACGCCGAGGTGATGGCGTGGTGGGAGCAGACAGCCCGTGGGGCAGGGCGCGTGCACT
>WFUI01000225.1 GCA_015485035.1 Mariprofundus sp. | reverse complement strand
CCGTCGTTACCGTACCCGGGACGAGGCCAGGGCCGATGTATTTCATTACATCGAGCGGTTCCACAATCCGAGAATGCGGCGTAGAGTGGCCAGGCAGGATCAGAAGTTTTCAGCCGTTTTTAAACCGTCCGTGGAAACGGGGTAGAACCCTAATGATCGCAGACCTTGCAGAGATCATTGAACCGAATCCCTTTGGGGTTCTGCCTCATTTTTGCAATAAATGTTTCGATACTCGGCATCAACAAATAGTATCAGTAGTGATACTATTTGTCAACCCGAAAAGTAACCGAGATAGACATTACACCCTGTAATTTTGGATAAATTTAAGCATAGCGCCCATAATGAAATAGCTGCACGACGATTGACTATACTTCTGTTTGTTCCGCCATTTCCAGCGCATCGTCCACCTCAATACCCAGATACCGAACCGTGCTCTCCAGTTTGGTATGTCCGAGAAGCAGTTGAATGGCTCTCAGGTTCTTTGTTCGTCGGTAGATTAATGAAACCTTGGTTCGGCGTATAGAGTGGGTGCCATAATTAACCGGATCTAATCCGATGCTAGAAACCCAGCGATCTACAATTCTTGCATACTGCCGGGTTGATATGTGTGGCGAGTCCTTATATCGGCTTTTAAACAGGTAATCATTGCTATTCAAGTTTGCATGCTTAATCCAGTTTGAAACCGCTTCACGTGTTTGTTCTGTGATCTCAAATTGAACAGGCTGGTGTGTTTTTTGCTGCATGATCATGGCGCGACTTAGAACCTGTATGCCATGTGCAATATCTCTGACTTTGAGTTTGACCAGATCACAGCAGCGTAATTTACTGTCGATAGCCAGATTAAAGAGTGCCAGATCTCGAATATTATGGGCTAATTGAAGCCGAATTCGAATTGACCAGATTTCCTTGAGTTTGAGCGGTGGCTTCTGCCCAATCAGTTTTCCTTTATTCCATGGGGTATGTGTTTCTTGATGGGGGTGAGGTAGGTATAACATTAAGAAATCCTCCATTTTGCAGGAAAGGATCCTCATTATTTACTATGCGCATCGATTTACCATGCTCACTCGATACGACATGGCAGAAAAGTGAACAACACCTTGCAATACCGGCACACAATGCCAGAATTGCAAGGTTATTTCAAAAGTTGACGTTATAAAAGTGCTCTTGATCGGCTGGAATTGCCCTTAGAATATTATGCGCCATAAGCTGCTTTACCGGTTAATTACCGAATAACTCGTACTGCGGCCACCCCCGGGATCTTTTTGCAGCGCGCCTCGGTTTATCAGATCAAGGATATCGCGGTAGGCGGTGTCCTGTGAGCACTTCGCTATTTTTGCCCACTTTGAGGTGGTGAGTTTGCCTTCAAAGCCATCCAGCACTCTGTTTAGTACTTTGATTTGCCGTTGGTTGAAGGGCTCTTTGGAGAAATGTTCCCAGAAGTGAGCCTTTGTAAGAACCGAGCCTAATGTTACTTGTGCGCCTTCGATGGCGCGTAGCAGACAGTTTAGAAACCAGTCCAGCCATTGGCTGATATCGAGTTCACCTTTCTGGGTTGATTCCAGTATGTTGTAGTAATCGTTATGCTCAAGGCGAATTTGTGCCGACATGCTGTAGAAACGCTGGCCTGTTTTTTCTGAACGGGCCAGCGCCATATCCGCTATGGCGCGGGCGATACGGCCATTGCCATCATCGAAAGGATGAATCGTGACAAACCACAGATGTGCCAGCCCTGCGATGAGCAATGGATCCGTGTCGCCGGGTTGTTCAAACCAGCGCAGAAACTTTATCATTTCACTGGCCACACGCTTTGCGGGTGGCGCTTCATAATGCACCGTTTCCCGACCAACCGGGCCAGACACCACTTGCATGGGGCCATTACGGTCATCGCGCCAGTTCCCGATCCGGATCTTGCTCATGCCACTTCGGCCTGTTGGAAACAGCGCGGCATGCCAGGCGAACAGCCGTTCTTCATTCAGGGCGTTGCTATAGTTGCCGGTCGCATCCATCATCATTTCCACCACACCCTCGACATTGCGATCAGCAGGCGTCAGGCCCCCGATGTCCATACCGAGCCGACGCGCAATGGATGAACGAACCTGATCATATTCCAGGCTTTCACCCTCGATTTCACTCGATTTGACCACATCCTCGGTCAGGGTGCGAAGATGCGCTTCATTTCGCAGCTCAAAGCCGAGCGCTTCCATTCTTCCCAGCAGCCGTCCCTGTTCCCTTGAAACATGGATCAGCAGCCTGCTGAGGTTGCGTTTATCCCAGCTAAAGCCCGGCCAGTCCTTTCTCTCCCATAGATACATAGAATAAACTCCGCTAATAATGCGGATATAATGCGCAGTATTCTCCGCAAAAGCAAGCGCAAACTCCGTAATTTATGCGGATATTATGGGCGCTATTCTCCGCAACTAGTTATTTTGATATATAGCGGCCCCCGGAAAATAACCCTAGAATACAAGTTGCTTTATGCCCGCTAACTAAAACATAAACCAACTATTAATAATGGATATGGTATGGATGGGCTGTCTTACCAATCGGGGATTAAAAACAAACGTGTACTCCATCATTCTTCGCTGAATGCGGATGGTTATTTGCTGCGTGATCGTTTGCTCGATGTTATCAGGCAACAGGACACACGGCCTTGCGTCATTGTCATCCAGGGGCAGGCCGGTCAGGGCAAGACCATTCTGGCTCTGCAGTATGCCGATCTCTGTGAAGAACCCTCCCTGCTTTATCAATTTGACGAGCCTTCGCTTGCTCCCTTAAAAATTCTCTCCGGTTTACTTGATCTTTTCAGTGATGCTATTGATGGTTTTGAATGCCCGATTCTGGAGGAAATTATCAAGCAGGGTGATATCTCGGTAGGTGACTATAGTCGATTGATAAAAATACTTATTTCATCGATTTCCAGGGCAAGCCAGGGCCGGACGGTTAATCTGCTGCTGGATGATTTTCATGTACTGAAAAATCATGAACATGTCATTCTTCTGATAACATCGCTGATTCAACAGGCTCCGGTAAATCTTCAGCTTATTCTGACCTCACGCTTGAGTATCCATGAAATTCTGGGGGAAGAATTCAAAACTCACGGCTGGCTGCATATTGATAATGACATGCTGGCATTCACCCGTGATGAAACCCACCAGATGTTTGAACAGCTACATCAGCATTGTTTGTTGCCGGCAGATTGTTCGAAGCTATTGAATAAAACCCGGGGTTGGGCGCTAGGGTTGTCGCTACTTGCGCGTCAGATGGATCAGGGAATTTCCGGAATCGATATGAACGTATCCTGGGATGCCTCCATTGACTATAAATATTTTACCCATAGCTTGTTGATGCTGCTGGATGAGCCGCTACAGAAATTGTTACTGGAGGTCGCCCTGCTGGATGAAATCTATCCGCAGTTGATAAAGGAGGTAGTGGGCCATGAACAGGCTCCCGCATTTATCGAAGCATTGCGGGATCATAATCTGTTTCTCTATTTGCAAAATCGTATCGAGGGAATTTATGTTCTGCATCCCCTGGTCAGAGAGATCCTGCGTCGCTATGCGCTTGATACGCTTCCCGTTAAAAGAATAGAAAAAATATATAGTCTTGCTGCTGACTATTATTCAGCAACAGGCGAAATCGAAAAAGCGGCGAATTGCCTTATTCATGCCAGAAACTATCCGGGGTTTGAGAAACTGATTTCTGGATCATGCCTGATGCTGCTCGGGCAGAAAAAAATTCTTGGGCTTGCCCCGTTGTTCGAAAAATTGCCGCAAGAGATTGTTCATGGCTCGGCATGGTTGTCGTTGATCTCGGCGGAAATTGCGCTGAACACCCATCCCTTTTCTGCCTATTCTTTTCTTGTTCGCGCCCGGGAATTGTTTGCGCGCAAAGGCCATGCTTCCGGTGAGTTGGTTACGCTTGCGCAGCTTATCAATTTTCACGGCACCGTTGATGGCGCATACATAAAGGGAGAGCCTCTTCTGGAAAGAGCCGAGCAGCTTTATCCTGATGTGGTGGATAAACTGGACGATTACATGCGCATTCATGTGGACATCTATCTCGGCGGAGCACACTTGTTCATGCACGCCAACCATGAACGTTGCAGTGCCTATCTGGAAGATGCGCGCAGCTTGGTGCAAGCGCAAGGGATGGATGATCTTCAGGCCAGAGTTGGATTCTTTTTGTGCTATCAACATATGGTGGCCGGTGATCTGGTGATGGCCAAAGTAGAGATGGAGCATCTCTACAAAATGATGGCTAATCCCCGAGTGAGTAATAACAATCGAATCATGTTCATGGGGGCGGTTGCCAACTGGTTGTATAACACGGGCGAGCTGGATGCTTTTGACCGGCACTGTAACATGCTTGGCGAAATGGTTGATGTATCACTGTTGAGCAAGACTGTTATGGGCATGTTCCTGTTGCGCTGGAAAGCGCAGGCCGCGATTGCACGGGGACAATATGCTCAGGCACAGCTTGTTCTGGGAAAGGCCATGGAAAATGGCTATGCGGCAGCCAACCCGCATCTGCGCAGCCAGTTTTTACAATACCAGGCGATTGTTCTGGCTATACAGGGACATGCTGGGCGCGCCAGAAATGCAGCCCAGGAGTCCTACCTGTTACGCCAGCAGGCGGGTGAAAGTAACCAGGTCAATTATAATTATTTGTCCCTGGGAATATGCTATCTCCTGCTAGATGATAACGAGGCCGCTTTGTTTCATCTGGATGAAGCGATAGAACATGCAAGAGCAATCAGGAAACATTATGCTCAGGCGGCAGCATTGGCCTATCGTGTATTGGTCTGGTTGCGGCAAGATCAGCCGGCGAAAGCCAGACAGGATACGCAGGCATTCGCTGATATAATGCAAGCGCATAACTACACCTATCTGGAAAGCTGGGTGCCGGAACTTCTCACTGAAATATTCGGTTTCGCCGTCAAATCAAATATTGCACCGAGATTTATTAGCAAACTGGCCGCCCGGCATCTGGATTGCGCGTTTGATGACAAGGGAAACGCCATACCGCTGCTGAAAATACACACACTGGGCGGGCTGCGTTTCTCGGTTTCGAATGAGGCCGCTATTGGTGAAGACAGCATTACAGCAAATCAGAGAACGCTACTGGGCATGTTGCTGTCAAAGCCCGACTTGTGTCTGAACCTGTCGGAATTGCAAATGACCCTGTGGCGGGATGGCGCGGATGACAAAATACGCACCAAGCAGGATGCCCTGTTATCGAGACTGCGTAAAACGCTGAGAACCATTCTGGGAAAGACCGATATCAAAAACTATCTGTTTGTGCAAAACGGCTTTCTCTGCCTGAAAAACTGTATAGTCGATCATCAGCGCTTTGAGCAGCATGCCGATCAGGGAATGATCTGTATGCAGGAAGGAAAATACTGGGAAGCGGAACTTAACCTGAGTGCCGCTTGCGCTGCTTATACGGGTGAGTTTCTGCCCAATATCGATAGCCTTAATCAGGCGCTCAACGAAAGAGTGCGCCTGCTGGAAAAACACATCGCCTGCGTTAACATGCTGGCGGATATTTACAATAATTCAGAGCGATATTCACAGGCGCTGGAATTGCTCAAAGATGCGTTACGCCTGAATCCGACTGATGAGGGGCTGGCGGGAAAACTGTATTGCAGTTATATCTCTCTCGGCCAGCACAGCGGCGCTATGCGATTGATAAAAAGATT
>WFUI01000224.1 GCA_015485035.1 Mariprofundus sp. | reverse complement strand
CCGAGGCATGACTCTGCGCCCTGTTCCCTACTTTACACAGGTGTTCTTCCAACAAGTGGAGTTCTTTATCCTCTGCAATATGTGCAGCATAAATCTTTTCAGCCATTCACAAGCACCTCGATAAGCACTCAAACAAACAATTCGGTGCAACAATATCACGGTGTTCGGTCATATATTGACCTTAGTTGTACTGATCTGCAGCAGCTTGCAATATCTGTGCAAGTTGCTGCCGCAATTCCGGAGGTTCAATGACTTCTACATCCGGGCCATAGCGGCAGATTTCCATAATCAACTCTGTCGGATTGTTATACGGAATACGCAATTCGAATGTATTCTCATCCTGCCAGCATGATTCCTGTTCGGGGAACCATTCTTCATCGGACACCCAGCGCGCCGCCTGTTCGGTAAAATGCAATACCGCCATTGCCGTGGGTTCGCCCGAGAAAATCCCGAACGATTTTGCCAGCTTTTTATCCAGTTCGGCATCGGAGATATGTTTACATGCCATATCCAGAAGATGTACCTTTTCGATTCTCTCCACGGCAAAGGAACGCAAACCTTCTTTCTTGTGGCACCATGCATCCAGATACCAGTTGCCCTTGTAGTAAACCAGCCGTTGCGGGGATACCTCGCGCTCACTCATTCCGCCGCTCTGGCGACCATCATAGGTCAGAAATAAACGCTGCCGATTGAGTACGCCGCTGGTCACCCGTGAAAACATCGGCAAGATCTTGCTGCGTGTCCCCGCTCCCAGAATACGAATCCGCCGTAATTCTTCCGATGCTGGCATATGCTCGCCAAGTAACGATGCCGCTTTTTCCCGGATCAGACTGATATTCTCATCAAACAGGCCTCCGGACAGATTGCTCGTCAACTGCTGAATGGCCAGTAGTGCATGCAATTCTTCCGGAGAAAACCACACACCGGGCAGTTCAAAAGTTGAGCCTTTGGCATAAAAATAGCCTTGATTGGGTTTATTCAGAATCGGGGCATCCAGATAGAGTCGCATATCCGCAATCAATCTGGTTACGGTGCGAGCTTCGCAGTCAAGCGTTTCACACAGATATGATAAGGACACAGGTGTTCGCCGTTCCTTTAACAGCTTGTGCAGCCGTTGGGCTCGTTCCAGTTTGTCCATAAGCCCCTCCCATCGACATGCTATACCATAATCATGATCATCCGGTTTGTCAGTGAAACAGGCCGTGAACTATCCGCAGGCAGGTGCTTCTGCCACAATTCGGCCTATGAACGCAGACACACGCACAGACAAACCGCAATTACCGGAATTGCAATTAAAGGATTTACAAAATCTGATACAACAATGGGGGCAACCCAGATTCAGGGCCAAACAGGTGCTGGACTGGTGCAACAAGGGCGTGCTGAAACCGGGTGAGATGAAAAATATCTCTGCCGGGTTGCGCAATACACTCAATGCAGAACTGTGCTGTGAGCCGCTACAGCTGATCCGGCGCGAATGCTCAACAGACGGCACGCGCAAATATGTGTTTGCCCTTAAACGCAAGCGCTTTGCCGGAAAGATGATCGAAAGCGTATTTATTCCGGAAGAAAAACGCGGCACAGTCTGCATCTCATCCCAGGTCGGTTGTGTGCTGGATTGCCCGTTCTGCCATACCGGCACCCAGGGCTTCGAGGCCAATCTGACAGCTGGTGAAATCATCGCGCAGGTGCTGGCGATCAAGGCTGATCTGCGTGCAGAACCGCTACCCGATGAATTGCACAGCGACATCACGCATATTGTTTATATGGGCATGGGCGAACCCATGGCCAATGAAGCGGCCGTATTCGACAGTATCGGCCTGTTGATGCATGAAAACGGGCTGAACATCTCACGACGGCGCATTACCGTCTCCACCTCCGGACTGATTCCGCAGATTCAGCGCCTCGGTGATATTCACCCGGTTAATCTGGCGATTTCCCTGCATTCGGCCATGGATGACAAACGCGATACGCTGGTACCGATCAATCGCAAATATCCACTGGCTGATTTGCGCCGCTGTCTGGATGCCTACCCGGTCGGCAAACAACGCCACATCACGCTCGAATATGTATTACTCGATCAGGCCAATGATCAGGATGAAGATTTGCAGGCGCTGATCCGGTTCGTCAATCCTGAACGGGAGCGGATCAATCTGATCCAGTTCAACCCCTACCCCGGCAGCCCTTACACGGGAACATCAAGGCAACACATGAAAGAATTTGCGCAACACTTGATTTCCAAAGGTATTCGTGCCACGGTGAGGCGTTCACGCGGCGATGACATCATGGCCGCGTGTGGTCAATTAAAAGCAGACACCAAAGCAGACACCAAAGCAGATACCAAAGCAGACACCAGGGCGGACATCAAAGGATCATCATGACAGAAAAGGCAGCACGGACTGGCATTATCGGCGGCAGCGGACTATACGATATCGAGGGCATTGAATGCCTGGATCGTCTGGATATCGATACACCGTTCGGCAAGCCGTCCGATGAACTGATGCTGGCCACGATCCATGGCCACGAAGTCGTTTTCCTGCCCCGCCACGGTCGCGGCCACAAAATTCCACCGCACCGGATCAACTACCGGGCCAATATTTATGCCATGAAACTGGCCGGTGTGAATCGCATCATCTCGATTTCCGCCGTGGGCTCGTTGCGCGAGCATATTGCACCCGGCGATTTTGTGCTGGTCGACCAGTTTGTCGATCGCACCCACAGCCGTGCATCCACCTTTTTTGACGGGCCGGTTGTGGCGCATGTATCGATGGCCGACCCTGTTTGCAGCTGTCTGAAATCAGAACTGGCAACAGCATGTGCCAAAGCCGATATTCATATCCACCGGCAAGGCTCCTATCTGGTGATGCAGGGGCCGCAGTTTTCCAGCCGGGCTGAATCGGAACTGTACCGCAGCTGGGGCATGGATGTGATTGGCATGACCAATCTGCCGGAAGCGAAACTGGCTAGGGAGGCCGAGATTTGTTACGCCACCGTTGCCATGAGTACGGATTACGACTGCTGGCATGCAGAGGAAGAGGACGTGTCGGTGCAGTCCATTATTGAAATCATGCATGGCAATGTCGCCAAAGCCCAAGCCATGTTGCAGCATTTTTTTGCCACTGAGCGGAAGGATACCCCGTGCAATTGCCGGCAGGCGCTGGAAAACGGCATTTTCGCTGATCTGAAAGCTCAGGATGACGATGCCATTCGACCCATTCATGCGTTGGTGGAGCGTTTTTTATGAATATCCGTACAGCACTGACATTACTGATGCTGATATCGCTGACTGCCTGCGCCACTGCCGGCAAGGTTGACCATGCTGACAAACAGGCAAAACTGGCCAATATTCATTATCAACTGGGCATTGATGCACTCGGCAAACAGGGCATGCTGCCCAAAGCCTTTGACGAACTCATGAAATCCAACGAGATCCTGCCCAACCGACCGGAAGTGCTGGATGCACTGGCTTATGCCTGGCTGCTGCGCGGTGACATGAAAAAATCCGAAGCTTTTTATCTGCGTGCCATCCATCATGGTGCCGGTGCGGCCACGTTCAACAATTACGCCAATCTCCTCAATCGGATGAAACGCTATCCGGACGCGGAAAAAACAGTCCGCAAAGCCCTGGCCGACCCGCGCTACCCCAATCAGGATCTTGCTTTTATCAATCTGGGTGATGCCTTGCTGGGGCAGCAAAAATATGATGATGCAATCAAAGCCTATCTCCAGGCCAGGGTTTTCAATCCCGACAGCACCCTTGTCAATATCAGACTCGCCCATGCCTACTTTAAACATGGAAAATTGCAGGAGTCCCGGGCCATATATGAGATCATCATTCGCAAACAACCGGAAAACCGTCAGGCCGTTGAAGGACTGATCAGCGTTCTGGAGCAGCAAAACGATACCGCAGCGGCCAGACAGATATTAAGCCGGTTCAGTCATCAGCAAACAGTATCGCCTCTGGATCGTGCATGGGCATTGCGTGAACTGGATCGTATCAACAGCCTATGAATGATATGATTCCTCAAACAGACGCCGGCCAGGAACCTGCCATGGAAGCAGAACCGACAGCCCGGCAGAAACTGCTGCAGGAAATCGGCAGAAAACTCACCGAGGCTCGCGAAGCATGCCAACAATCCATTGATAAGCCGGCCCGCAAGCTAAAACTGCAAAAACGACACCTGCAGGCACTGGAAAGCGGCAACTGGGAT
>WFUI01000223.1 GCA_015485035.1 Mariprofundus sp. | reverse complement strand
GTTCGCACTACTTTTGGCCGTAGCGAAATAGCTATTATTGTTTCGTTGCAAGGCATTTCGAGCGCAATGTGCTGAATGCACATCAGCGAAAAATAACGACACAGCGTGCAAAAATGGCATTTCACGCAGGGCTGCACCCCAAATGAGGCCACTCAGCGTTACTCGTAATTCGTTTGGAATCACCAAACTTCATCACTCGAGCCTTGATTGGCCCCATTTGGAGCAGCAGCGACAACAACCAAATTAGTGTGAACAGGCCCTAGACAACAGACTTCGCTGAAATCACAATGCCGTCTTCATCGGCATAGACATATGCACCGGGATGAAAGACCACATCGGCAAAACGCAGGGGAATATCCATCACACCCTGGTTACGCTTGATGGTCTTGCGCGGAATCGTTGCCAGTGCTTTCACCCCGATATCCACCCTGGCCACATCTGCGGAATCACGAATACAGCCATGAATGATCACCCCTTCCCAGCCATTGGAAGCGCCAAGCGCAGCCATCACATCCCCCATCATCGCGCAGTGCAATGAACCGGCACTGTCAACCACCAGCACCTTGCCTGTACCATCCGTTTCGAAAGCCGCTTTCAGACAGGTGTTATCTTCCAACGCTTTCAACGTCACGATCTGGCCGGAAAAAGATAGCCTGCCACCGAAATCCCGAAAAATGGGGGCTGCCACCTGCAGATCCTCCAGGTGTTTGTCATACAGGTCTGTCGTTTTAAACATGAGTGAATTCCTCGCAAAAAGTTCAGGCAATGATGGCACAGGCTGAATTCAGGAACAAATCAGCGCCCACGACCTGAAGTGGAAAAATCAGTATTTTGCTCCTAGAGTGGCCAGTCTAAAAATCCATAAACAATGGGGAATTCCGGATATCATGGGCGAATTAATAAATCAGGGTTTGCAATTAATGGCACTGGGAATGGGAACTGTCTTCCTCTTTCTCGGCCTGCTGATCTTCGTAATCACCCTGGTGTCCCGTGTTATTCAGACATATGAACTCAAAGCGGAATCGTCTGCCGACACCCCGACTTCCAGCCACGATGATCTTGTTGACGTCATCAGTGCGGCAGTACAACAGTATCGTTCCGAGCATCCCCGCCGCAAATGACCGCACCCCAGCTCCAGGAGAAATCTGCAAATGAATAAGCCGCTTGGAATTACCGAAGTCGCTCTGCGTGATGGTCACCAATCACTACTGGCCACACGCATGCGCATTGAGGATTTGCTGCCCATTGCAGAAAAAATGGACAAAATCGGCTACTGGTCGATGGAAATATGGGGTGGTGCCACCTTTGATTCATGCATCCGCTATCTGGGTGAAGACCCGTGGGAACGCCTGCGCCTGCTCTCCGAAGCCATGCCCAACACGCGTTCGCAAATGCTGTTCCGTGGTCAGAATATTCTCGGCTATCGCCATTATGCTGATGATGTCGTCGATGCTTTTGTCGAACGCGCCGCCAAAAACGGCATGGATGTATTCCGTATTTTCGATGCCATGAACGATATTCGAAATCTGAAAACGGCAGTCAAAGCGGCCCTGAAGGTGGGGAAACATGCGCAGGGCGCCATCTCCTATACCATCAGCCCGGTACATACCATGGACATGTGGATTGATATGGGAAAAGCACTGGAAGATATGGGATGTCATTCCATCTGCATCAAGGATATGTCGGGACTGCTGAAACCCTATGCCGCTGAAGAAATTGTCTCCCGTCTGAAAGAATCGGTAACGATTCCAATTGCGCTGCATTCACATGCGACCACCGGCATGAGTACATCCGCCATTCTCAAGGCTATCGAGGCAGACGTGGATATGGTTGACACCAGCATTTCCTCAATGAGTCATACTTATGGACATTCTGCTACAGAATCCGTCGTAGCCATTATGGAAGATGAAAAGCGTTCCACCGGCCTCAACCTCAAACTGCTGGAAGAAATCGCCGCTGATCTCAGGGATATCCGCAAGAAATACGAAAAGTTTGAAGGCTCCCTGCGCGGCATCGATTCGCGCATTCTGGTTGCGCAAGTTCCCGGCGGCATGCTCACCAATTTGGAAAGCCAGCTGGTATTACAAAATGCTGATGATCGTTTCGATGAAGTATTGGCTGAAATCCCCAGGGTTCGCGAAGACCTGGGGTTTATACCGCTGGTTACCCCCACATCCCAGATCGTTGGCACACAGGCGGTATTCAATGTCCTGGCTGGCGAACGCTATCGCACCATTACCAAGGAAACAGCCGGCATTCTCAAGGGCGAGTAC
>WFUI01000222.1 GCA_015485035.1 Mariprofundus sp. | reverse complement strand
TCCATGACCGGCGTTCTGGGCATTGTTCAACAAGATGCCGAAGCATGGTTCAAGTCCGGTGACGTGGATTCTGAGTATATCGAAGCGTTAATTAACGAGCGTAGTGCGGCAAAAAAAATGCGTGATTTTTCCCGTGCGGATGCCATTCGCGACCAGTTATCGACTGAAGGAATTATTCTTGAAGACAGCCCGACAGGGACAACATGGAAAAAAGCCTGAGGGGTGATGCACGTGAAAGTGGATGAAACCATTGCGTTATTGAAACGGGCCGAGGATGAATATGGGCCAGATCTGGTGTTTGCCAGCAGTTTTGGTGCTGAGGATGTGGTGTTGATTGATTTGATCAGCAAGCATGCCCCCTCCATCCAGATCGTGACGCTTGATACAGGACGACTCCCGCAGCAAACCTATGATGTTATGGATGCCTGCAGGGATAAATACGGCATCAAGATTGAAGTATATTTTCCCGATACAGCTGAAGTGGAAGCGATGGTAAGGGAATCCGGCCTCAACCTTTTCTATCATTCAGTGGAAAATCGCAAGCGCTGTTGCGAAATTCGTAAAATTCATCCATTGATGAGGGCGTTGTCAGGCAAAAAAGCCTGGATTACCGGCGTACGTCGAGAACAGGCGGATTCGCGTCAGACAATGGCGGCGATCGAAGATGATACTCATTTCAGGCTTAAGAAATTCAATCCGTTAATTGAGTGGAGCGAGGCAGAGGTGTGGAGTTACATTCGTGATAACAATGTGCCGTATAATGCTTTGCACGATCAGCACTATCCATCTATCGGTTGCGACTGCTGTACACGGGCTATCACAGTGGGTGAAGATCCGCGCTCAGGTCGATGGTGGTGGGAACAGGAAGATGGCGTAGCCGAATGTGGCCTGCACGCCAGTCCGATTAAAAGGAAATGATTCTGTTGAAGCTGGCGTATCGTTAGCTTTTCTGGGGAAGCACTGATTTATTCAGTATTTCCGTGCAGGAAACGGACGGCAATGTTGCTGAGCGACATGATGCAGCTCAAATCAGGCGCGTAAGTGCTTGATTTCATGCCGTACGTTAACTGTATGGCCCTTTCGGGTGTGCAACGTACAACATTGCTTTTCTGCAATGTTGTGTAAGTGAGGTCAAAACTGAGCTTTCGCCTGAGCGTGCTTATTTTTGCCAGAATGGCAATAAATCAGCATCTCCTCGGGTTGTTGAGCAGAGGTTAAAAACTTACTCTGTAATGCGCATCCCGCCAGCATTTAGGTAATGTTTCACCGGACGGGAATGTCAGCTCTGATTTATCAACGCTGACCGGTTCACCGGCTTCTTCTCCGGCATGATAGCGAACTGTCACCGATGATGCGTTCGGGTCTGTGAGCTCGCTGAG
Source organism: Mariprofundus sp. (assembly GCA_015485035.1). Classification (GTDB taxonomy): domain Bacteria; phylum Pseudomonadota; class Zetaproteobacteria; order Mariprofundales; family Mariprofundaceae; genus Mariprofundus. Next base: position 1,283 of record WFUI01000222.1, on the reverse strand, counting down.
TTCGATCACCTGGGCGATATCACCGTTGTTTTTGTTTTTTAGAAACATTTGAACCTCCTGTTACTCGACTTGCTTTACATTATAGCATGTCTGATGGGTCAACGAAACAATTTTTCCCTGTACCAGCGCAGCTCATTGATGGACTCCCGTGTATCAGCCAGTGCCAGATGTTCGGCCTTTTTGACAGGGGCCGTGTTATCCGGATACCAGCGCCGGGCCAGCTCCTTGATGGTGCTTACATCGATATTACGGTAGTGCAAATAAGATTCGAGTTCCGGCATATAGGGCTGAAGAAAACGCCGATCCTGATGGATCGAGTTGCCGCACAGCGGGGAGACGGATGGCGGCACATATTGTTTTATGAAATCCAGCGTTTGCTGCTCGGCTGCATGCATGGTTAAAGTCGATGCTTTCACTCTGGCTGTCAGACCTGAATCACCGTGGTGGGAGGTGTTCCACTCATCCATAGCATCGAGAATATGATCCGGCTGATGAATCACAAGGTTTGGGCCTTCAGCGATAATGTTCAGTTCCCCATCGGTAATAATGGTGGCGATTTCAATAATCGTATCCCGCTCCGGGTCGAGCCCGGTCATCTCCAGATCCATCCATACGAGATTATTTTTTGAAACAGTCATGAGCATATGCTAGACGATATCTGAGTAATTTCATTACTGTGATAAATGTTGGTGCCTGTGCGACGTGGCAGGACAGCTCGACAGATGAAAAACATCATGGTCACCTGGATGGAATATTGTGCGTGATGTATTCAGTTGCCGCATCCGCCGGCATCGGCTTGCTGAACAGGTAACCTTGCACAGCATCACAACCCTCATTCTTCAAAAACTGGAGCTGCGCTTCCGTTTCCACACCCTCGGCAATCGTTCGCATGCCCAGAGCATGGGCCATGGCGATGGTAGAGCGCACGATAGCTGCATCCTCGAGATCATCCGGTAAACCACGAATAAATGTGAGGTCAATCTTCAGCCATTCGGCTGGCAAGCGCTTGAGATAGGCAAGCGAGGAGTAGCCGGTACCAAAATCATCAATAGCAATGGAAATGCCGGCTTCCACCAGTTGCCGCATGATGGATATGGCAAGTTTTGGATCCCGCATTGCCGCAGTTTCGGTAACTTCGATTTCAATCCATTCCGGTTTTGCTCCTGTTTCCCTGATATGAGAGAGAATTTCTTCTGCCAGGCCTTGTTGCATCAGCTGTACGGCCGAAATATTGACGGCGATTTTTCCCGGTCGTATGCCGGATTTTTCCCATACCATGGCCT
>WFUI01000221.1 GCA_015485035.1 Mariprofundus sp. | reverse complement strand
CAATTGCGATTTCAGAATCGCTTCAGCACCTGTTCGTTCATCAATCCAGCCGAACAAGCGAGTTTTCATCATTTTTTCTAACACATTCCCCTCCTTTGTCCGATTAGCCGATTACGACTTTGGTGTCTGAAAGATACTTGTATGGCATCAGGTGCAGATTATGCGGGGCCGGCGACCCGTTGATTACACGTGCAGAGATATCATACAATGAACCATGGCATGGGCAATGCCAGCCACCCGGCCAGTTTTCAGGGACAGAATCACCCCAGTCCTTACGCCCGGCTGTTGGTTTGAACAGTGGAATACAACCCAGATGCGTGCAACTTGCAACGACGATCAGATATTCCGGCTTGATAGCACGATATTTATTGTTTTCAGCAGTAAGCCACTCAGCACTAACCGCTTCAATAGCCTTGGAGTCCTTATCCTTGAGCATATCATCATGCCCATCCACTTGCTTGAGATATTCTTCTGTACGATTGACCACAAACACCGGTTTTCCCTGCCACTGGATCACTACCAACTGGCCTTTTTCAACAGTCGCTACGTCATATTCTGTCTTGGATGCTGCCAGTGTATCTGCGGCTGGAAGCATGCTACCAATAAATGGTATCACAGTCGCACCGGCAGCGACTCCACCCATGGCGCCAGCAGCGACATAGAGAAAGTTGCGGCGCGATTGATCAGCTTGATCTGCCATAATTACTCCTCCCTTAAAATTCCTTAATCCCAAATGAACGGCGATAGCTAGCAGCCCGCAGGCAACCAGTCAAACGCCTTATACATACATTTATACTATGCGTTTGATGCCAGTCGCCTGATATCGGCTATTGCCACAGCATAATCCGGCGCATTATACACCGCAGAGCCAGCTACAATCGCATCGGCACCGGCACCACCAACCTCGGCAGCTGTCTTCACATTGACACCGCCATCGACTTCGAGCCATGCATCGCAATCAGCATCATCCAGCATCTTGCGGGCTTCTTTAATTTTGTCGGTTACGGCATGAATATATGACTGGCCGCCATAACCGGGATTCACGCTCATCAACAGCACCAGGTCTGTGCAGTGCAATACATTTTTAATGGTAGAAACAGGTGTGGCCGGATTCAGACTCACGCCTGCTTTCTTACCAAAGGAGCGAATCAGCTGAAGCGTACGTTCCAGATGTATGCATGCTTCCTGATGTACCGTAATAATATCAGCACCGGCATTGGCAAATGCTTCCACCTGAGTGTCCGGATGGTTGACCATCAGGTGTACATCAATCGGCTTTTCCGTATAGGAACGGATCGCCTTGCAAATATTATCGCCAATGGTGATCGGCGGAACGAATGAACCATCCATCACATCAAAATGAATCCAGTCAGCTCCGGCATCATCAACAGCCTTGATTTCTTCTCCCAAACGAGCGAAATCAGCCGACAGAATTGACGGCGCAATCACAACATCTTTTTTCATGGTAGTCCCCGTTTTGAATTCAACTTGTTCCAGCCGGATTCAATTTTTTTGATCATAATCTGAGGTTCGGATTTATAACGATTTTCAATTCATTCGTCCAGTGCTGAAAGCCATTGGCTAAGCGAGAAAACCTGTGCTGCCGTCAGCGGGCCGCCCTTATCAACAGCAAACCCCGGCATATGCTGTGAACCGACCCCGTTGGCAATCACAGCCGAAAGCACAGCCGCATTATTGTGATGCTTTAATGACGGCCCTGCCCCCCCCTCACGATCACTGCCATGGCACATGGCGCAAACTGCATGATAGATCTCCGGGCCTGTCACTTTCCCTTTGGCCGGCTCAAAATGACAAGCTGCGCATTTACCCTGAAAAATGCTGCGCGATGTTCCGTCCAGATGCGGATTGGGCTGCACATGCAGGGTCACCCACGCTTTACTGTGATGCCCTGCATCATCCGTCAACAGTATCCACTTTCTGGCAGCGCCCTGCTTGGCAAAGGTATCGACCACAACCTTGATGCGTGTAAATCCACCCGGTGTCAGTAAACGTTGTTCCGGCTCGGCTACGGTACAACCACACGATGCCTCCACCGAAACGATATTGACCATGCTGTCTCCGGAGTTTCGTACCCGGAGAAAACCAATCGCCTCCTCACCTTCCTTCACCGTACCAAGGTCAACATGATCCGGTTCGAATACCAATACAGAGTCCGACACTGTTTTTTCAGCAGGTAAAATCAATTGTGCTGATTGATCCTGTTTACAGGCTGATAAAAGCAGTCCCACAAGAACAAACCACACCAATCCCGACCTGACCAATTTCACAGCCATGCCTTCAAACATTCCGGCACGGATTTTTCGCCGTGCATCATGGCCTGCAACTCAGGCACTTCAGCCTGTAATAATACATCAATGGCTGCCATCACTGCCGGATCCTGCAGGTCTGCCTTGTGCAAGCGGCCCAACCATGCATCCAGTTCCAGCATACCCTGGCGATTTAAACGGTAGCAAAGACGGCGAATGACAATATCTGACTCACACATGATCGATGGAATACATTGAAATCAGGACTTGCGTGCAAGAATTTTACGTTTGATATTATCAATGGCTGCAGTTGGATTCAATTCTTTCGGGCACGCTTCCATACAATTCATAATCTGATGACAACGATACAGGCGAAAGGAGTCCTCCAGTTGATCGAGCCGTTCGCCCATGGCTTCATCGCGTGAATCAACAATCCAGCGATTGGCCTGCAATAGAACTGCCGGACCCAGAAATCGATCCCCGTTCCACCACCAGGATGGGCACGAAGTCGTGCAGCAACCGCACATGATGCACTCGTATGAGCCGTCCAGCTCGGCACGTTGCTCCGGTGTCTGTAAGCGCTCGTGCTCCGGCGTTGGCGTTTCTGTTTTCAACCACGGTTGAATCTGGCGGTATTGATCAAAGAAATGATCCATATCGACGACCAGATCCCGAATCACCTGCATGGATGGCAGCGGACGCACATGAATGGGCTGCTTCAGACCGGCAATCGGCGTGATGCATGCCAAACCATTGACACCATTAATATTCAGCCCATCGGAACCGCACACACCCTCACCGCAGGAGCGGCGATAGGTCAGGGATCCATCCAGTTCCCACTTGATATAATTGAGAGCATCCAGCAACTTCATACCCGGCCTGGTCATTGGCACTTGATAGGCCTGCATGGTCGGCATATCACCTTGCTCGGGATCATAGCGAAAAACAGAAAGCGCGATCATCTCACTCATCAGTACACCCTCTTTTTGGGCGGGAATGATTCAACAGTCATTGGTCGCACACGCACCGGTTTATAATCCAGCTTAACATGCCCGTCACTGATACTGGCCAGTGTATGTTTCATCCACACTTCATCATCGCGGTCAGGGTAATCGTCACGCGCATGTGCCCCGCGTGATTCTGTACGCGCCAGCGCCCCTGTTGCTGTGACGCGGGCAAGACTCATCAGGTTTTCCAACTCCATCGCTTCAATCAATTCGGTATTGAATATGCGATTACCATCCGACAACCGGGTCTCAGGCAATTCGGCTGCCAGCGCCTCCAGACGCTGCACACCCTCTCTCATCACCTCATCAGTCCGGTACACACTGAAATGCTCCTGCATAATGGTTTGCATGCGCAGGCGAATATTCGCGATACTGCAGTCAGAGCCGCCCGACCGGTTCAATCCACCCAGCCATGATTCCACCCGCTCTACACCTTTCTGCCAGCAGTCTTTGTTCAGCGCCGGATGGTAACGGTGCTGCTTCAGGCGTTTCATGACCTGGTTGCCGCAAGCACGACCAAACACGATGATTTCCAGCAGCGAATTACCCCCGAGCCGGTTGGCGCCGTGCACAGACACACATGCCGCTTCACCAATGGCATACAGACCGGCACAACTCCGTTCTCCTTCTGCTCCGTTATAAACCACTTCACCGAATCGATTCGTCGGAATGCCCCCCATCGTATAATGGGCAGTCGGCTGTACCGGAATCGGGTCTTTGGTACAATCCACGCCGGCGAAGCGCAATGCCAGCTCATGAATATTGGGCAACCGATCCAGAATCAGTTTTTCTCCCAGATGATCCAGTTTGAGAAGCGCATAATCCTTGTTTGGCCCGCAACCCCGTCCTTCGCGAATCTCCAGCGCAATCGCACGCGAAACCACATCACGACTGGCCAGATCCCTGGCCGTGGGTGCATAGCGCTCCATAAAACGTTCACCCTCGGAATTGAGCAGATAACCACCCTCACCACGCACACCTT
>WFUI01000220.1 GCA_015485035.1 Mariprofundus sp. | reverse complement strand
GGGGCAATTCCGGATACAGGAATCGTGTGCAAGGCCGAGTTCGAGGGTAAAGAGACGCTTGGTTTGCTGCTGAACTGGGAAAAACGCTATATCACACTGGGTCCGGTGGCCACGGTGCTTGGGCTGGCTTTTCATGTCTACGACCCTGAACATATGCTGGGCGAGCAGGAGGATCTTGGCATCACCTGTGCCCTGATTCCGGTCGGGACGCCCGGAGTGGAAATCGGGCGGCGCCATGATCCGCTGGGTATTGCTTTCCAGAATGGTCCGAATACCGGCACGGATGTGTTTATTCCGATGGACTGGATAATCGGAGGGCAGGATATGATTGGCAATGGCTGGCGTATGCTGGTCGAACGGTTGTCGATCGGCCGCGGTATTTCGCTACCATCGTTGAGTACGGCAGCAGGTAAAATGGCCTGTGATACAACCGGTGCTTATGCGCGTTTACGCAAACAGTTTAAAACCTCTATCGGTCGATTTGAGGGTGTGGAAGAAGCTCTCGCCCGAATCGGCGGGCTGACCTACATGATGGATGCAGGTGTCCGGCTGACGACTTCGGCGCTGGATGCCGGTGAAAAACCGGCTGTGCTGACGGCGATTGCCAAGCGCTATCTTACCGAGTCGATGCGACAGGTGATCGATGATGCCATGGATATCCATGGTGGACGGGGGATATGCATGGGCCCTTCAAATTATCTCGGACGAACCTATCAATGTATTCCAGTAGCGATTACAGTGGAAGGTGCCAATATCCTGACCCGCAGCATGATCGTATTCGGGCAGGGTGCAATGCGTTGTCACCCGTATTTGCAGGAAGAGATTGCAGCAGCCGCCATCGATGGAGAAGAGGGTGTGAATCGCTTCGACAAGGCGCTGATGTCACATATTGCCTATACCATTGCCAATGCGGCCCGGGCTGTGCTTTATGCTGCTTCCGGCGGCTGGCTGGCACCATCCCCTGTGGCAGGTGTGACAGCACGTTATTATAAACAGATTGCCCGTTTTAGCGCAGCGACCTCGGCCATGGCTGATATGGCTTTGCTGGTATTGGGTGGCAGCTTAAAACGCAAGGAATCGATTTCGGGGCGGTTTGCTGATGCACTGGCTTATCTGTATCTCTGCTCGGCTGTGTTGAAGCGGTTTGAAGATGATGGACGGCCTAAAGCGGATTTACCACTGATACACTGGGCTTGTCAGTTCTGTCTGTATCAGGTGCAACAGGCGCTGGATGGTGTAATCAGGAATTTCCCTGTTCGCCCGGTGGCCTGGAAGATGCGGGTTTGGGCTTTTCCTTTGGGACGCCGTATGCATTTGCCCGGGGATCATTTGACACATCAGGTGGCCAGCATGCTGATCGAGCCATCTGCTTCACGCGATCGCTTGACTGCAGGGATTTACGCACCGGATTCCGAGGATGATTTGACCGGACGATTGCACCATGCCATGTCCATGACCATCCGTGCAGAACCTGTTGAACGCAAATTACGCAACAACGGTAAAATCCACGGGCCGGACCAGCCTTATGATGTTTGGGTAGAGAGTCTGGTAAACGAGCATATATTAAGCAGGGAAGAAGCGGATTTGTTGAAAGCTACACGCTCAGCAGTCAGGGCTGCCATCATGGTCGATGATTTTCCCGCTGATGAGTGGGGATGAATGCAGTCAAGAATATTTTCTCACCGCATTAGCGCGTCCATACGTCTGAAGTATTTGATTACAGCGGGTGCCAAGAAATCCCGGAAAAGCTCTGAATAAGCATCTTCTTCACGCACAGAATCAGGCGCTTACACGTTTGTTTGTCTGACATCCGTACATGGTAGCGCGGGCCCGCTGCTTTTCAGAGTATCCCTGAATTCAGGGTCGATCAGATGGTAGATGTGCAGTGAAATGTCAGAGATACCGTTTAGCTTTTGAACTCCATGAACTGTTCGGATAATTATGCCGGAGCAATAATGCAATTTGATGTGCATCCGTAGCTAAGCCCATTTTGGCATAGGTCGCGGCAAGATAATATAACGATTCCTCAATAGAGGGGGTTGTCTGGTATAAGCGCACGACTTCCTGGAAACGATTGGCGGCAGCTACGAAATGATCTTTATCATAATAAAACTTTCCGACTGTCAACTCGTGTCTGGCCAGTGAATTGTACAGGGATTGTAAGCGGTTTTTACCGTCTTTGGCATAGGCGCTTTCCGGATGCTCGTTCAGCAACACTTTGAAAGCATCGATTGCCAGCTGGTTCATGCTTGCATCTTTCTCTGCAGATGAACGCTGCTTGTAATAGCTCATCGCCAGCATGTATTTGGCATAGTCCACATTTGCATGGCGCGGATGTTTTTCAATAAAACGCTTACTAAGCGTTTCGGACAGAATATATTGACCATCTTTATAGGCTGCAAAAATACGCAGAAGATCAGCCTGGGTAGCGTAGCGGCTATAAGGATATTTGGTGCTGAATTTTTCCAGATCCATGGCAACGATACCATAACTGCCTTTTTTCATCAGCTGTTTGGCTGCCTGATACTCTTGCTGGGCACCACTCTTGTGCAGTTTGTCATTCGTGGCGCAGCCATTCATCAGCAGGGCGATAACAACAAGGGGCAGGATCAACTTGGGAAGGTTAAGGTTCATGAGCGAAGCTTACGTTCTCAATGGGGTGGCGACAACGGCAAGGTGACGACCAGTACGTTTGCCATCACGTCTGAAGGAGAAAAAACGTTCTGAATCGCATGCTGTACAGGTTGTGATTGTTTCAATATGGACGCCGGTTATACCGGATTCGATCAGTTGTAGCCGGTTGATCTCCGGCAGATCGGCATGGATTCCCGCAGTGCGGGAAATGGCGTTTGTTGCGCCAGCTGTGCTTTTTTCCAGGGCAGAGGCCGTTTCATTGCCAATGGCGAAGCAGCAGGGGCCAATACAGGGGCCAAGTACGGCCAACAGGTTTTTCCGCTTTACGCCATGATCGAGCATGGATCGGACAGCATGTTTGACGATGCCGGCAGCTGTGCCGCGCCAGCCGGCGTGCACGGCTGCAATCATTTCTGTTTCTGGGTCAGCCAGCAGAACAGGCAGGCAATCTGCAACGCATACGGAGACTGCTGTACGGGCCTGATTGCTTATTAAAATATCTGCATGTTGTTGATGTATGTGCCCCTGTCCGTTGCACCATAGCAGATCTGTCTGGTGAATCTGAATAGCCTGATGTGGTTTGGACGGCAGTGCCACCGCTTTGATTAGTCGATGCAGATTGTGTTCGATATTACTCTCTGGATCTCCAAGTCCGCTACCGTAATTCTGTTCGTCAAACGGGGCGGCGCTGATGCCTCCCTGCCGCAATGTGAAAACCCCTGTAAAGCCATGGTTGGCCAATATTGTCGAGCGGATAAAAGCAGGTTTAGCCATAATTTTCAGTCATGGCATGGGTAAGTTGTTTTAAATCATCCGGCAGGGGGGCTTTGAAGCTGAGTGGCTGGCCGCTGACCGGGTGTTTGAATTCCAGCAGTTG
>WFUI01000219.1 GCA_015485035.1 Mariprofundus sp. | reverse complement strand
GCAACACCCTGCATGGCCTGATCGAATGCAGTACGGGATTCCATCAGATATGTCTCCGGCATATCCGGCAAATGACGGGCGGCAAACATTTGGTGCAGGCAAGCCGAGACGGAAGCGTGGCGCAGCATCATATCGGTCAGTGGCAATTTGGCGGCATCGGGCATCAGCTGAATCAGGTGGTTGCGCAGGGTGATCAGGATAGCAATAGCATCAATATCCAGCCCGGCCCGGATCATCAGTGCATTCACAGGGTCACGATCGGCTTCGCCGTTGAGTACCCGCGCCAGAGCGCGCCTGAGACGGCTGTCATCTTCTGCGTCCAGATGGCGGGGAGAACGGCAGGTCAGGGATGAAATATGGATGCAGCCACAGCCGCTTTGCGGTGATTCCGCACATTCCGGGTCTTTACCGAAGGGAACAACGGCTTCCTGAACCGGGTCGAGGTCAAAGGCCCGAATAATATCGACCAGTGTGCCTAGTGATGGCTGTTGCAGGGAATAAATACGCAATTCAATTTCATGGCCGGGTTTTTCCCTGGGGGTGATATGCACACAACTGCGCCGGTTGGCCAGTACGCGACGCCGCATCTGGATATCACCCGTGAACTGGGCCGGCGGGAACAGCTCCTGATACAGCGGAGGTATAGATTCCAGCTCTTTCAGAGTTTCAGGGATATCGAAAATATCGGCATGTTTGAGTACTTCTGCTTTGGCAATATCTTTCCAGAATACAATACACTGACGAATAAGGTCATGCAGTTTTTCAGCGCTGATATCCGGTCTCTTCTGATCGATACCGATAAGGATAATACGGTGCGGGCCAATGCCGAATGATTCATGCCCATGCGTGTTCAGGCCGGCATCGTGCAATGATACCAGCATGCGCTGTAGCACTGTCGGGCCGTAGCGTTTGGCTGTCATGGCGATCATCAGGGTATCCAGGTTACCTTCCAGTGAAGGTAGCATGGTGGCAACCAGTTGCATCGGGTCGGCCAGGTCAATAATGGCTTTCAGTGGCTCCAGCCAGTCTGAAGGGTTGGTGGTTAACAGAATGCGCTTGGGCATACGGTCGAACAGGGTGCGAATTTCACGACGGTAAAAGGCGGAATGTTGCAATAGCGGGTCGTTGGCCAGTTTGCGCCAGCACGAAGCCATGATGGGCAAATAACTGGCATTGGCAAAACGCGCACTGCGCGAACAATGGCCGATAAGCAGCGCGGTTTCCATGTTGCCGTCCGGCCCTGTCCAGCAGATTTGTACGACTTCGATATTGGCTGCGCTGTACAGATAATGTTGCGCGGCAGCCAGATTGATCCACATCAAACCCGGAGTCTGTGTCGAAACACTATGGTTCAAGTCGTCAAGCAGATTGGGTATCACACGATTGAGGACGCGTTTGTTGCGCAACAATCCGAGCCGTACGTCACCGTGCTGCATGCCGAAAAAGAGATAGTGATTGTCGTTCATCCAGTCGAGCAGCGCTGCGGCATCCGGCTTCTCGGGCATCAGACGGGCAATGTACTGACCGATGGATTGGCGCATACGGGAGAAATCACTGACCGAGAGGTCGACAGACTGCAAGATAGCCTGAATATCGATTCTTATCGGTTCCGGGTCGGGTGATAGTGTGGCCGAGATGTGCAAGGCGATAAACATAAAATTATCTTCATCGTGAACATCGGGGTCGAGCAATTCCAGTTCGCAACCGTCAGGATCGCAAGCCATTCTGGCGACCATGGTTTGCTGGCCGATGGGCTGGATGCCCTGCCGTAGCAGGTAGCCTTTGATAGCATCAAGATAAAAAGCCTGATCGGGGCAGCGAATGGTGAAAATATGCCGATGCAGATTACCGTGGCTGAGGGTGCGGGCATGCATATCCACACGCTTGCTTTTGCCTTTGGGAAGCAGGGTGAGAAAATCCTGTACCAGCGCGGCCATCAGGCGTGGCTGTACTGAATCCATACGGTGCTGACGGCGGGCCTGATCGAGCAGCATGATGAGCTGATGTCGCAAATGTCGCATGGCTACAGTTTAGCACCCGACAGCGGGCTGTGTCGAATAAAACCGTTGGCAAGTATGTTTGTTTGACGCAAAGGCTCTTCTGCGTTTGCATAAGGGAACCATGGACGAGACCATTAAAGGGCACAGGGAACGGCTGAGAAGCCGTTTTTCTGCACACGGATTTGACGGCTTTCACGATTATGAAGTGCTGGAGTTGCTGCTGACCTATGCGATTCCGCGCATTGATGTGAAACCGATTGCCAAGCGTTTGTTGAGCACGTTCGGAACACTGGCCGGTGTGTTTGATGCAACGGCGGCGGAACTTTCCCAAACCAGAGGCATGGGTGAGAAAGGGGCGGTTTTTCTGACCCTGATCCGGCAGGTCGAAATTCGTTATCTGGCTTCCGGCCTGCCCGGCAAGAAGGTGTTTGATCGACCGGATAAGGTAAAGGCGCATTTGAGGATGCTGTTGCAGGGGCGGGGCATGGAGTGTTTCGGTGCTGTATTCACCGATCAGCAGCATCGGCATGTGGCGACCCAGATTTTATTTGAAGGGACGGTGGACCGCACTGCAATCTATCCACGCAACCTGATGAAACGGGCGCTTGAACTGGATGCCAAGGGGCTGATTCTGTTCCACAATCACCCCGGTGGCACAGCCCGTGCCAGCCAGGAAGATATTGATTTGACCCGCCGTATGGCCGAGGCATGTTCCCCTCTGGAAATTAAAATTCTCGATCACTTTCTGCTTGCCGGCACTGAGGTTCTGTCGTTCAAGGAAAATGGCTGGTTTTAAGGAGGGGTATAAAAACGGCACTCTTGCGGCATTCAACACAGAAACCCAAACACGCGGGTTGCTTTTGATGGTGGAGTTGCCGAGTTTTCGGACATGAAATATATTGATGTGTTTAACGGTGATGCCGATGGCATTTGTGGGCTGCACCAGTTGCGGTTGGCTGAGCCATGTGATGCCGAACTGGTTACCGGCGTAAAACGTGATATATCACTGTTGCAACGAGTCAATGCTGAAGCCTGCGATAAGGTGACGGTGTTGGATATTTCGCTGGACAAAAACCGTGATCACCTGATTCGATTGCTTGAGGCTGGTGCCTCTGTTCAATATTTTGACCATCATTTTGCCGGCGAGATTCCTGTATCAGCCAATCTGGATGCACGTATTAATACATCTGCCGACACTTGTACCAGCCTGTTGGTGAACGATTATCTGCATGGTGCATACCTGCCTTGGGCTGTGACAGCTGCATTTGGAGATAATTTGTTCGATGTCGCTCGTGCGGCGGCGGCCCCATTGGGTTTGTCTGATGCAGAGTTACAGCAGCTTGAGTATCTGGGTACGCTGATCAATTATAATGGTTATGGGGTCACACTGGATGATCTCTATTTTGCACCGGATGTTCTGTATCGGGCAATCCAACCCTATGCAGACCCGTTGCAGTTCGTGGCCGAGGCACAGGCCTATCGTATACTGGCCGACGGGTTTACTTCAGATATTGAGCAGGCGCGGGAG
>WFUI01000218.1 GCA_015485035.1 Mariprofundus sp. | reverse complement strand
GGCCCGCAACCCCGTCCTTCGCGAATCTCCAGCGCAATCGCACGCGAAACCACATCACGACTGGCCAGATCCCTGGCCGTGGGTGCATAGCGCTCCATAAAACGTTCACCCTCGGAATTGAGCAGATAACCACCCTCACCACGCACACCTTCGGTAATCAACGGCCCGACATCGGCGACACCTGTCGGATGAAACTGGAAAAACTCCATATCTTCCATCGGCAACCCGGCACGCAATGTCAGCGCACCACCGTCACCGGTACAGATATGAGCATTGGTCGTCACTTTAAAAATACGGCCGGCTCCGCCGGTTGCCATCACAACGGCCTTGGCCTGAAATAAATGATATTCACCTTTGGCGATATCCCATGCCATCACACCCTGGCAGCCATTCTCATCAGTGATCAGGTCGAGGGCAAAAAATTCTTCATAAAAATGAGTGCCGGCACGCAGGTTCTGTTGGTACATAGCATGCAAAATCGCATGGCCGGTTCGATCTGCAGCAGCGCATGTTCGCAGTGCCTGACCGCCCTCACCCAGTTCACGTGACTGCCCGCCAAACGCACGCTGATAAATTTTACCGTTATCAAGCCGGGAAAATGCCACGCCCTGATGCTCCAGTTCCCGCACCAGCTGGGGCGCAGCCCGGCACATATATTCAATCGCATCCTGATCACCGAGATAATCCGACCCCTTGATGGTATCGTACATATGCCACAACCAGTGATCGGAAGTGATATTACCCAGCGAGGCATTGATACCCCCCTGCGCCGCCACCGTATGCGAACGTGTTGGCAACACCTTGGTAATGACCGCGACCCGATGTCCGGCATCGGCCAGTTGCAGGGCGCAGCGCATTCCCGCTCCGCCGGAACCGATAATCACCACATCATGGAAATGATGCTCTACCCGATCCGTTGAAAGATACGCCAACTCAACCTCCCCATGCCCAGATAATGGCCAGCCACCAGATGCCGAAACCCGACATCACCACCAGCATGGCACCGATCAGGCTTACCCGCCAGCCAATGATCGGCACATAATCCTCGATCATCACTTTCAAACCCATATAGGCATGAATAATCAGTGCGATAATCAGCAGCGTATGCAACAGACGGGAGACAAAGTGATCGATAATATCCAGCAATCCGAATTGATCGACCTGGCCGGTATACACCATCACCAGCAGTGCCAGGGGAAGCGGAAGCAATACGGCCAGCACAACAGCGGACAAACGCTGCAAATACCAGTCTTTGAAACCACTGCGTGCCGAACCCGGATCCTTGACCAGCTTCATAACATCACCGCCAGCAAAACAGCAGCAGCAAGCGCCACAGCAATCACAATTCGGGCAGACAGGCGTAACATACTCCGACTTTCACACCAGCCGGCATCAATAGTAAGGAAACGAAGCCCGTTGCAAAAATGATAAAACAGAGAGGTGCCCGCCAGCCACAGTGAAAATTTACCGAGCCCTGAATGGAGCCATACCTGCACCTGTTCAAAATGATCAGGACTGCCGGTCATGCCGTGCAAAAGCCACAAGTAGAGTGGCACGAACAAAACCAGGATTAAACCACTGGCCCGATGTGCCAGGCTGGCAATCATGGCCGGTTGCCAGCGATAGATGGATAACCTTGGCGATAATGGCCGCTTGCGCTGCTCAGGCCGTTCGCTCATATTGGCATATCCTCCTTATCCGGGTGTTGTAGACAATTATCAGTCAATACTAGACCCGTTTATTGTGTCTTTCCACCCTGTTCAATACGTTGGCGCATCTCCGCCACGACCTTGGCCAGTTCACCGGCCAGATACCAGCCGCGTTCTTCTCCGGCCTTGCCATGCAGAGCCACTGTGGCGGAAATGAGAATGTCCGGATCTGTTTCGTCATCATTTGTCCGGGCCAGTTGTGCGCCTATCATTCCAGCCAGCACATCGCCAGAGCCTCCAGTCGCCAGCTGAGCTGAACCGAAAGGATTGAGATAAATATCTTTTTGTGGAGAAGCAATAAGGGTTTCTGAACCTTTCAACACCACCCAGCAAGCATAACGTGTGGTCAAATCAACAATGGATTTCTTACGGTCACGCTGCACATCTTCGACACTTATTCCAAGCAACCGGGCCGCTTCTCCCGGATGTGGCGTAATCACAGTCATTTGTTTTCTGATCGCCAGCTGCTGTTGCAGAGACTGACTTTCAGCAATGATATTGAGTGCATCCGCATCAATCACAGTTGATTTATCTGATTCCAGTATTGAAGACAGCAACAACGACTGTGACTTGCCCCAGCCCGGGCCAACAATTACAGCATCGGCACCATGCCAGTCCGCCTGAGATTCCCGATGCACCATCACTTCCAGGCAGGACGATGCAACCACAGACCAGACGTCATCCGGACACACAATACTGACCAGACCTGCTCCGGCAGCATAGGCACCAAGACCTGCCAGTTGCGGCGCACCCGTAAAACCGGGTGAGCCACCAAATATCCATACATGCCCATAGCTACCCTTATGGGATAACCGTCTCCGATGAGGCCAGGCACGATGCAGAAAGCGATCATGGATCACACTGGCACTGTTGATACAAAAAGCATCATTTTCATCCGCACTTGCACATGACTGCACCCATGCCTTCCGGATGGATGCATCATCGATACCAATTTCGGCAACGTCCAGTAACTCGCCGGTATAATCACGGCCAGAATTCAGCCAATGCCCCCATTTGGTGGCAGCAATCGGCAAGGTAAAGTCAGCCCGCACAGCATCCGCCAGAACTACCCCTGTATCCGCACAAATCCCACTGGCAATATCAATACTAAGCACCGGTCGATCCGTTTGATTGATACGCTCAACCACCTCACGCATTTTCCCCTGTAAAGGCCGGTTCAGACCGGTACCAAATACGGCATCGACAACCATCACGGCTCTAAGCAACCAGCGGTCAAGTTCCAAAATACAATGTTCAGAACTGGATTCACGTATTTTAGCGCCAGCATCGCGGGCTTTGTCGGCATGTGCTTTGCTATGACCTGTCAATGCATCAACAGGGACAAGTGTAACGACTGTAACCGGAATACGCCGTTGCCTGAGAAAATATGCCGCTGCAAAACCATCTCCGCCATTATTTCCCGGGCCCGCCACGATGACGACGCGACCATAATCCGGCATATGATTGAGCACGGCAATTGCAACCGCATGGCCTGCACGCTCCATCAGAGTGAAGGCAGAGATGCCTGTACTGATGCTCGACTGCTCGGCCAGTCGCATCTGGTCAGCAGTCAGAATGTGTATTTCACTCATTACCCCCCTCCCTTGGTATTCAGTGTGAACAGGCTCCTGGTCCAGATTATTCATGAACAGCCCGCGCTAACTCCGCAATCTCATAAACTCCCTGTTATAGCGTATGATTGTCAACAAAAAAGCGCCCAGTGTATCGGCTATCCAGTCTGAATAACTGGCATCCCTTCCGGCCACAAACGACTGATACCACTCATCTGTCATGCCATAAACAGAACAGAAAAACACAGTCAGGATTATCAGCAGGTGTT
Organism: Mariprofundus sp.; assembly: GCA_015485035.1. GTDB lineage: Bacteria > Pseudomonadota > Zetaproteobacteria > Mariprofundales > Mariprofundaceae > Mariprofundus. The sequence goes on along the minus strand of WFUI01000218.1, from coordinate 4,212 downwards.
TGTGTAAATGCTCTCGCCAGGCCTGCCAGAACAAAAATGCCATTAACGCATAAGCTGCAGCATGAATGAATTTGTCCTGCATACGAACAGATCGGGTAATGGCAACACCGGCTGATCGGACAAGAGAGGCTTGAGCTGGCATGCAGAGAGTGTAATCAACCCGGCCACATAAAGCGATCAAACCACAGAAGAATCAGCTTCCATAGTCGGACAAAATATCGCGATGCTCTTATCAGATACATGGAAAGATGCTATTATACAGATATTGATGAAATAAAATGGAGGGGTACGCCTTCATATGAACCAACGACACCACATGCTGGTTATCGATGACCAGGCTGCGCTCCGTGAAATCATCTCTGATCTGCTCCTGGAATTTGAATTGGCAGACCGGGTCGAAGTAGCTCGATCTCTCAATGAAGCACAGCAGGCGCTAATCAACCATAACTGGGATGCCGTTATCACCGACATGAGCCTGGGTGACGGCAATATCCTCGATTTGATTGAATCCTTGCAGCAACAAGGCCATGCACTCCCGCCTATTTTGTTGATAAGCGGCTTTCTCTACGGCCAGTCCCTGCAACGTGCCAAAGCACTTGGCATCAAGCATATCCTGACCAAGCCGTTTGTCCCCACCGACCTGCTTGATAACATTGAGCATCTACTTGCACAGGAAAAAAACAGCCGTGACTAAGGCTCTCCACTATATCCTGCGCCATAGCTGGCTGCTGATACTGATTTCCGGCATAGCCTTGTCCTTACTTCAGTACAATTACATGCAGGATATGGACCGGCAGATGCTCAACGACGCCATTGCCGAACGTAGTCAGGTAAAACTGGACTCTATTCGCAAGCTTCTGCAACAGCACCGGGATATTACACGTTTATACCTGGCGTTTGTGCGCAACGATTTACATAACCGGGGCATAGTCGAGAAAAATGAAATAATCACCTTTACGCGTTCACTCATGGCCACGCACTCCGATGACCTGTATGCCGCCATGGTGCTACCTCCAAAGGGTATGGGCACAGCCATGCTCATGAAAAAGGATGGCAGCATCTCCAATATACTGCCGGCCAACATCAGGCTGCCGGCCAAAGATGCAACCGATGGACTGCAGATCAGCATACTGGACAACAAGGTAATTCGTTTCATTTCCAGTGGTATGGCAAACGATGCAACCGCCTATGTGATTTGCGACTGGAGCATTGAAGCCCTGGTGCGGCAGGCCATAGAGACCACTCGGGTTGCAGGACTGGATGTCCGGCTGACATTGGAAACGGACGGTAAACCGGTTACCGTTTTTTTTCACCATTCACGCGCCGGACGGACAGAAAACCTTTTGAACGAGCATACATGGCAAGGCTCTTTCAATATCCGGAACGTTCGTTTCACCGTACATACCAGGGCTACGGAATCACTGGTCAGGCAGTTCTCGGATCTTGATCCACTGAAAGCGCTTCTGGCCGGCCTGATGATCAGCATCCTGCTCGCCCTGTTTATCTTCCACCGCATCCGGGCCAACATGATCCTGAACAGGAAAGTGGAAGCACGTACACATGCGTTATCCAGGGAGCGGGCAAAGCTGGCGGCTGTCATTGATCATGCCAAAGACGGGATCCTGATCGTGAGTGAACAGGGCAATATTCTGCGCAGCAATCCTGCTGCCAGTACAATATTCGGTTATAACCAACAGGAATTACTTACTATGACGGTTCACGATCTGACACCGTCCGATGTTCGTGAACAACACAAACAATGGCTTTCCAGTGAAATTTCCACGCAAACAAACAAGGTGGTCGGGCAGACAAGAAGGTTTCGCGGCCAGCGAAAAGATGGTTCGCAGTTCCCCTGCGAAATCACTGTATCTGATTTTATTGCAGGGAACCAACGTCATTTCTCGATAACCCTGAGAGATATCAGTGAATTTCAGCAAAATCAATGGATACAACAGACACTTTTACATCTGCGCACTGTCAGTCAAAATCATAGCCCCCTTCACCCCCGCCTGAAAGAAATGCTGTCAGCTATACTTGATTGTCCCTGGACAATCACTGCAGCTGCGGTCTATATCGCACAGAAGGATCAGTTATGGCTGGCCGCCAGCCAGGGCTGGCGTGCCGATGAAAAGCGGCGCCATTCACATATTGCTACCGGTCGTTGCCTGTGCGGCGAAGCAACCGAAGGTCCGCACATGCCGTGTGCTACAACATCATTAAACCAGCATTGTCGCACGATCTCTCTGCCAGTCATGCATGAAGAACATCAGATCGGGCTGCTGTATCTGCAACTATCAAATGACAACACCATGCCGAAAATATTTTCCGATTTTTGCCAACAGGTACATGAAATTATTACTGTCACTCTGGTGCGAGAACACGTTCGACAGGTGCTTGAAGGCAGTGAAAGCAAACACCGCCAATTGGTGGAAACCACGCCCATCGGCATCATCATCCAGAGTGGCGGTATCATTCAATATGCCAACCCTGCAGCGCAATCCATGCTGGGCATCGATGACACCCTCCCTGCTTCACAACTTGAACTCCTGCCCATTGTTCACCCTGATGATCGTGCCACCTTTGATGAAATGATGCAGAATTTGCAACAGGGCAACCATGTCGAACCCGCAGAAATGCGCATACAGCAACATGACGGCAACTTTTTCTGGGCAGAAATACGCGGGGTGCCTGTCGTCTATGAAAGCAATCCTTCTGTACAGGTGCTGATTCACAATATCAGCGACCGAAAAATGGCTGAAGAAGAATTGACCCGGCTGTCCTACACCGATGTGCTGACCGGGCTGCCTAACCGGCGCCTTTATATCGACCGGCTGGAACAAGCCTGCAATATGGCCATGCGAAGCAATCGGCAACTATGTCTGCTGTACCTTGATCTGGATCGCTTCAAAGCCATCAATGATACGCAGGGCCATGCCTGCGGTGATCTGGTGCTGAAAACCGTTGCAACACGTATTCAGGATACACTGCGGGCATCCGATACAGCCGCCCGCATGGGTGGCGATGAATTCGCAATTTTATTGCCGGAAACCGATACTACCAGCGCATTAAGGGTGGCCAATAAACTGTCCGGAATCCTGCAGCAACCCATGATACTGTCCGGTCAGAAATTAAGTATCGGAGCCAGCATCGGGCTGGCCTGTTATCCCGATGACGGCATGGAAAGTGACACCCTGTTAAAGCATGCTGATCAGGCTATGTACCATGCCAAGCAAAACCATCTGGGTATCCGCTGCTTTTCCGATGAAATGGAAAAATCTGCCAGATATCACATACAACTGGAGGGTGAACTCAGGGAGGCGATCAAGCACGGACAGCTTGAGTTATATTATCAGGCCCAATACAGACTGGATGACCATGGAACACCTATCTCCGGTGTTGAAAGCCTGATCCGCTGGAGACACCCTGAACTGGGCATGATTTCACCGGATGAATTCATTCCAATCGCCGAGGAAGCCGGCCTGATCCGGCTAATTACCGGCTGGGTGATCACTGAAGCATCGCGACAAGCTCTTCTCTGGCAACAGCAGGGCCATCGTCCCGGCAAAATAGGCATTAATGTTTCGGCTGCGGAACTGATGCATATCGGGTTGGCAGAGGATATTCTGGGTCATATCAGCGATGCGGGAGCAAAAGCAGAATGGTTTGAAATTGAAATCACCGAAACTGCCGCCATGAGCCAGCCCGATGCTGCCATTTCTATCATGAAGCAACTGATCGACAGCGGCATAAAGATTGCCATTGATGATTTTGGAACCGGCTACTCTTCATTGGCTTATCTGAAACGGCTGCCTGCGGATAATCTGAAAATCGATATCGCCTTTATCCGCCATCTGCCGGACAATGCTGAAGATGCCGTTATTGTCCGCACCATTATCGCCATGGCTCATGCGCTGAGGATAAAAGTGGTTGCCGAAGGTGTGGAAACCCGCGCCCAACTGGAGTTTTTACGACAGGAGGGGTGTGATTCGATCCAGGGTTATTTGCTGTCCAAACCGATGTCGGCAAGCGACGCCACGGTATTCCTCAAAGAGAATTTACACACCGCCGACTAGAACCTGTTCATATTGAGGAAAGTCTGCGTTTTTCAGAACATCCCAGGAGTCTGTCGGACTTATGGTATTACCCGGTTGCTTACCGCAGTTGCTCGGCATTCCCCGTTTCCGCCACAGCAAAGGCCATGGCAATACCGTC
>WFUI01000217.1 GCA_015485035.1 Mariprofundus sp. | reverse complement strand
TCGATAAAGAGGACTTCGTTGCTTCTTTCTCTGTATTTATCACGAGCCTTTTTGCTCTTGGTAAGAAACCAGATACAGGCGGGGATCTGGGTATTGGTGAACAGTTGGCCGGGCAGCACGACCATGCATTCGACGCGGTCTTCTTCCAGCAGGCGTTTGCGGATTTCGCCTTCGTTATTGGTGTTGGAGCTCATGGAGCCGTTGGCGAGCAATAACGCCATGCTGCCACTGGGCGCAAGGTGGTAGAGCATGTGTTGCAGCCAGGCGAAGTTGGCGTTGTTTTTGGGCGGGATGCCATAGTGCCAGCGGGGGTCGTCGTCTTTGACGCCGGTGTTCCACTCTTTCATATTAAACGGTGGATTGGCCATGACAAAGTCAGCGCGCAGGTCCGGGTGTTTGTCGTTGCTGAAGGTGTTGGCCGGCTCATTGCCGAAGTTGAAGTCGATGCCACGGATGGCCATGTTCATGGCGGCCAGTCGCCAGGTGGTGGGGTTGGATTCCTGACCATAGACGGAGATGTTGCCCAGTTTGCCCTTGTGTTCTTCGATAAATTTTTCACTGGAGACGAAGAAGCCACCGGAGCCCATGGCGGGATCGTAGACGCGGCCTTTGTAAGGTTGCAGCATTTCGACGATAAGCGTGACGATGGCCTTGGGGGTGTAATACTGCCCGCCCTTTTTGCCTTCACTTAAGGCGAACTGGCCGAGGAAGTATTCGTAAACATGGCCGAGGATATCTTTGGCGTGCAGGCTGTCATGCTGGAACGGGATTTCGGCAATGGTGTCGATGAGCTGACCGAGGATATTGGGGTCTATCTGGCGGCGCGCGTAGTTTTTATCGAGCACGTTTTTGAGTTTGGGATTTTCCTTTTCGATTTCTTCCAGGGCATCATCGATGAGTTTGCCGATGCTGGTAAATTTGTAGGTGACTCGCTTGTTATTAACGGGGCCGTTCTTTATTTTGATTTCGGTACCCGGCGCGACCTTGGCGTTGTTTTGCAGGTTCTCCCAACGGGCCAGTGCGGGCACCCAGAAGACGTTTTTCTCGGTGTAATAGTCGCGGATTTCCAGCTCATCATGAATGATGACTTCATATTCCTCATCACTATCGTAGTTATCACGCAGCACACCGTAATCATGGGACTCATCACGCAGCATGGCCTCGATTTGCTGCTTACGCTCTACAAAGGCATCGCTGACATACTTCAGGAAGATCAGACCTAAAACGACGTGCTTGTATTCAGCCGCGTCGATGTTAGAGCGCAGCCGGTCGGCGGCGTTCCAGAGTTTTTTGTCAAGATCGTTGAGGAATTGCTGTTCATCTTGTTTCATTTTTATTTCAATTTTTTATGTTCTGTTAACATTCATGAACCCATCCGGCATTAATAAATTCACGATTTTCCGGATGAAGGAATGCATTGCTTACTTCAGATAATCGAACATCCAATGCGGATTCTGCATTTTCAATTATTAATATACCTTCATTCTTATCTCTAGGGGCTGTTGATCTTTCAGATGTTAGGCTGATTTTGAGGAAATTTTAGTCCTGACAAGGCATTTTTTACGTATCAATGCACTCCATTGATAGTAAAAAATAACGCAGGCAGGGCTAAAATTAGCCAAAATCAGACAATAGATAAAAGATCAACAGACCCTGGCATAATTACCATCTATTGCCTCATCTATAAGCCACTCCGTTACTTCTTTTGGATTCACTTTTACTTTGCCATCTTTAGAAACCAGCAAGGTGGCAAACTCCTGTCGCATTCTTGTCCCCTGGTCGTTTTGCCATCGAAGCATGGCCGATATTATTGCTTCAGAGTTAAGGCCCTTTATTTTCGCTTCCCCCCTCACTTCCTCTCCAACAGCATGTGAATTGCGTCACATTAACCCTACTGGATTTCAGAGTAAGGGGAAAGTGGCGGCCTCTCTCCCTTACTGCCAGACGCACTAGAATGGTCAACTATTAACCATATTGAATGTACCGATTTATGTATACCATACATTTAGGCTCATACCGTGAGCCTGAACCAGCAATCCTGCCGCTCACACGCCATTCCCGACGTTCCTCAATCTTGGTGCTATACCCGAAATACTATACTAAGACATACCTCTACCACCGTTTCTAAAAGACGGTTCCCAAGAATCATGGGGGGAGGGAAGGAAATGCTGCGCACTCTCAAGGAGAGTGCCAAATGGACACATTTGTCGATCAGGCCTTTCTTGTCATCATGACGATTGTCAGCCTTATCGCCAGCCTCGGACTGGCGCGCGCTTTGACCACCCTCTGGCAGCAACACCACACCCCGCCTTCATCAGATTGACGGCGCGTCTACCATCCAGCCAGTCGCTTTTGCCGCGACCCATCTCTGATTTCCAATTTGTCAGTTATAGGCGTCTACCAACGCCTAATTAGTTGCAGCTTGAAAACCTACTGTAAATTTATTGTCAGGTTTAACACCTTCTGCAAAATAACTTACACCATATTTTTTTTATCAAATTGAAATTCATGCCCAGTGAAATATAACCTGCAAGATCAGCCATTCCACTCTTTAACTTTTCGCGCACCGACGGAAATCGTTTTCAAATTAGCTGGAATAACAGATTCATTATCCGCTAACGGCGCTTCGCCTTTTTTTATTTTCATCGCAGCGATACTGTCCAACCCAGCCAGTTTTTTCGAACCCTCAATCGCACTCAATTCATCGGCATAGTATTCAAACCAGGGAATGCCCGCCTGCTGATAATCGGAAATAGTCGGTGGTCGATGTGGCGGAAATTCATCGGTAACCTTCTTATAATGCGTGCTATTGACGATGTGAATAAAACAGCGTGCACTATGCGCCCTGTCCCAGACATCCATCCCGTAGGGATCATCATAGATCTCCTGGCACATCAAACCGCCGGGCGCCAGCCCCATAGCACATCCATCCATATCGTAGTAGCATATTTCATTCGTCATCTTATTCAACGTGGAAGATCGCAAACAATATTTCTCGTATGCTTCGGCTTTCATCGGGTAGGCGATGATCTGGATCCCGCCATGGATAGCATCACCAGTAATCTGCTCTTCTGCGGTATACTCCTCTCCCAGCGGCATGGCCACAAACTGCCGGATTCTACCTTTGCCCACCGCAAAACCATCCAGCCAGGGCTGCTCAGGGATGACAACATAATCCTGCGGTTCATCAGACAGGGCATTTTTCCATCCCTCGCCTGTCACCGCATTGATTTTTCCCGCAGCAATCTTCAAGGCAAAAGGATAATCACCACTGAAATTAAGCCACAAGGCTTCACTTTGATACATCGGCATCAATACGCCGCCATGCTGTTTCCATTCTTCCGGTATCTTATTGGCGTAATCATCAACATGCCTCACCGGAAAACGCCCCAGTCCGGCGGGCAAGGGATATTCCTTGTTGTCATCCGGGATCCGCAAGGTACGCTGAAAATCGATGCGACAGCTTGCTTCTTCGTGGACTTCTGGAAAATCAAAATTCAGTGTGTCATGCAATAGTTCAATCATCTTATTTCTCCTGTTTATAGAGCGGCTAATGCCACCTCATGCCGCGTGCTACATACCAGTAAAAGATCTGCGATTTTGTTACACTTCCTACCAGTCGCCATCGCGTATTTCACGCACCACCCGCAAAATGGCGTGATCCGGTAATTCCTTCAGCTCCCTTATCAGCTGTGCAAATAATTCCGGTCGCTGACGAATCACGTCCTGCAATTCGCTGGACACCTTGCCCGCCAGGGCCAGCAACACATCCGGATCCTCATCCAGTTCTGTGGCCAGCGCGATAATTTTTGCCTCCGAAGGCGGGGCGACATCCCCCCGTTCCACCTTACTCAGATAGGCCGGTTCGACCCCAATCCGGCTGGCCACCTGGCGAAGCGAATACCGGGGATCGGACTTCTTGCGCTTTTCCCGTCTTTCACGGATGTAATTTCCAAATAACATGTGTACTGTATAGTACACAGTACATTTTTAATCAAGAAAATCTCAGGACAATTGGAGAAATCAGGTTCTCTTTCCAACCTGAATGAGTACCTGGCTAACACTGCTTCCAAATAAATGGTCTTCAATACGGACTTATTTATGGCGAAAATAGCGCTTGAAATGACATAATATGTTGATATTATTAGTCTATGAGTGATGACAAAGTGGACATAAAAGCGGACATGGCGGGGCCGCCTGATGGGGGTGAACAGCCATCAATGATGGAGCCGATGCGGATCTCCGAGAGCTCGAAACACCGGGGAACGCTCAGCGATCTTGCCGTCGATCTGGCGGCACATTCAGCCGGATTTCGCCGTAGCCTGCCAAACGGGGTGCTCACGGCCCTGGCCGATCTGGTTCGGGCAATGAACTGCTATTACAGCAACCTGATCGAAGGTCATGACACCCACCCAATCGACATCGAGCGAGCTCTCAAGAACGACTACAGTGAAAACACGGAAAAACGCAACCTGCAACTCGAAGCGAAGGCACATATTACTGTCCAGCAATGGATTGATGAGGGAGGTTTACGTGGCAAGGCAACATCCACTGAAGGTATTTGCGAAATTCATCGGCGCTTTAGCGAGTTGTTACCCGATGATCTGCAATGGATTGAAGATCCTGATACCGGTGAACGCATACAGATCATTCCCGGCGAACTGCGCCAGCGTCATGTAAAAGTCGGGCGGCACATTGCGATCAGCCCCGGCGCACTACCCCGTTTTCTTGAACAATTCGAACGGATCTACAGTAAACCTGGCAAGTCTGAAACCATTATCGCGGCGGCCGCAGCACATCACAGGCTGCTATGGATTCACCCATTTCTTGATGGTAATGGACGTGTCGCACGTTTGATGTCTTACGCCATGTTACTGGAAACACTGGACACCGGCGGGATCTGGTCGATTGCTCGCGGTCTGGCTCGTCATGTTCGATCTTACAAAAATCACCTGGCAGCCTGTGATATGCCCCGGCGCAACGATCTTGATGGCCGCGGAAATCTGAGCGAAGAAGAGCTTGCCTCATTTACCCATTTCTTTTTGCAAACCTGTCTCGATCAAGTCACATTCATGGAGGATCTCGTACAACCCGATCGCTTGCGAAACCGTATCCTGCTCTGGGTAGAAGAAGAAGTACGCGCCGGTACACTTCCCCCCAGGGCGGGTGCGATTCTCGAAGCGATTCTGTATAGAGGCGAACTGCCACGCGGTGAGGTTGCCAGTATTCTTGGCACAGGCGATCGACAAGCCCGACGCGTTGTTGC
>WFUI01000216.1 GCA_015485035.1 Mariprofundus sp. | reverse complement strand
TGACATAGGTGTCCCCATTCTTTTTAGATTAGAAAATTATAGTTTAACCAGAGCGAGGCGCATTAAAGAGCTAAAACATGAACGCACCATGAACCAGATTTAAATCCATGAATAACAACAATTCGGACATCTGAATGCACTATGGTTGACTGAGCTTCTCATAGTGCAGAAACTGACTGATACGCCCGGCTTTGATACCGCGCTGTTCGAACTTGGTTTTAGGACGATCCGCATCACGTTCGATAAAACCACCAACACCGGCCACATTTTCGAGGCCGGGAGTGGCATCTAGAATATCACGCATCCATTCGGCCAGATCCGGTTTGTCCGATGCCAGTTTGATAAACCCACCCGGTTTCAAACGGCTGACCATCAAAGCAGCAAAATCCTTTTGAATAATCCGACGTTTGTGATGCCTGGTTTTCGGCCATGGATCGGGATGATTAATGAATATGCCATCCAGCTGTTCTTCCACCACCTGATGCGTTAACACGAACTGGGCCGGCAACTGGGTGATGCGGCAACGCTCAATCACACCGGCATCTTCCAGACGCCCGACCGCCTTGGCCACACCCGGCAAATAAATCTCGACGCCAACCAACTGCCATTCCGGATGGGTTTGGGCCAAATGCACCAGAAAGTCGCCATTGCCAAAACCAATTTCCATCACAATCGGTGCATCAGATAGCAACCCGGAGTCGCATAGTTTTTTTTCTTTCGGCAAACCTATTTTCGGAAGCCAGTGTAACAGACGCGCTTCCTGACCGACGGTAACAAAACCGTTTTTTCGACCATGTGTACGCATTTCATGCTGGCTGAACTGATCACGGAACTCTTTTGATAATCGCATTCGAGCAATGCTACGAACTGAAAACTGTTAGCCAATAAAAAACTGCCCCTGTTACTTTTCAAAACGGCGGTTAGCATGCAATTATCAAACTTCTATCTGGAGAAATCATGTTTCGAAAAATATTATTATGCTCATCACTACTGGCACTTTTTCCGTTGGCCGGGCAGGCAACAGCCTCCAGCTATTCATATATGATTGATCATGGTACGCCCGGGGTGATTGCCAGCAACAGTAAAATGGCACGGCTGGTTATTATCGGTTCGGGTGACTGCACAAGCGTTCCCTATGATATCATTGCTGATGGTGTTAAATCACTGCACGGCACACTGAATTTAATCAAGCCGGTTTCATTTCCGCTAGATTTTACAACCGTGTCTCTTTCCTGCACCAAGGCCGGTATTAAAGCCAACGTCAGCAAGGAAGAATCCGGCATATTCAAGGGCGATTAAGGGGACTCTGATTAAGTAAATCTTCAATTCACCTTATTCATCCACCAAACTTCAACATTGATTCAAATTAATTCAGGGAGCAGAGACCATGTTGCTTAGTACCACCCCCTCGATTGAAGGGAAACATATCACTGACTATAAAGGTGTTGTCGTTGGTGAAGCTATTCTCGGAACCAATATTTTCCGGGACATGTTTGCCGGCATCCGTGACATTGTTGGAGGTCGCTCCGGCGCCTATGAAAAGGAGCTGGCCAAGGCTCGTGAAATTGCTTTTACCGAACTGCAGGCAAGGGCTTCCAAACTGGGAGCCAATGCTATCGTTGGCATTGATATCGATTACGAAGTGGTCGGTAAGGATGGCAGTATGATGATGGTCAGTGTAAGCGGTACTGCAGTCAATCTCGATTAAATTCCCTGACATTTCCGACTCGCCCCCTCAATACAGCAGAGGACAATATTTCGGGGACCCTCTGAAAATCAGGCGACGATTGACTCCCTGATTTCGACAGCCTTCTGTTCACCGCACAGTCTGGCAACCAGTCGCAGTGCAAACTTGATCGCAGTGCCCGGCCCACGGCTGGTGACCAGAAAATCATCCTCCACGACAGCCTCGCTCACATATACAGATGATGGCTGCAAAGCTTCCATTTCCGGCTGACAGGACGGGTATGAGGTCACCCGTTTCCCTGCAGTAATTCCATAAGCCGCCAGGGCTGTTGGCGCCGCACAGATAGCGGCAATTGATTTGCGTTCAGAACAAAGTCTTTCTACAACAGCCTTCACATTGGCATCATCACGCAGCAGATGTGCATTGGGTAAACCACCCGGCAATACCACCATATTCCAGTCCCGATCTTTGACATCGGCCAGAGCCGCATCGGATGTAATTGTAATACCGGAACGACCTGTCACGGCCCCGCCATCAAGACTGGCCAAACACACATCCACATTGGCACGCCGCAACAAATCCACGACAGCTATCATTTCGATTTCTTCAACACCCGTTGCAAACGGAACCAGTACACTCGCCATCATTCATCCTCCATTTTCCACGTGACAGGAAACCGTGCCTTCGATGCCCAGCGAAAAGCTTCTCCCATTCTTTCGATCACAACAGCTTCCCTGTCGCTGATTTTACCCTCAAGCATATCAGCAGCCTGCTGTTTCAACAGCATTAAATCCATGGCCTGCCTCGGATACGTATCCAGGCCTGCCTGTTGGTATGATACCCGCTGCAATGATTCTCCCTGCTGTTTCACAATGACTTTCTGACGGTCAGCATATAATTCCGGTTCACCCTCCGCCCCCATAAAAATGAGTGACCGGGGCTGTCCCAGCAGGCTGTTGGCTACTGCCATATAATTGGCATACGGTGTATGGAAGAATCCGTTCAACTGACCATCGCATTGTACAGGATTAAGCAGGCGTGCCACAGTATTGGCGAAAGAGCGAACGCCAAGGCGTGGTCTGAGTGTATAGATACGAAACAGGTCAGGGCAGATATCAGCCAGATCCGCATAAACCATACATTCACTCGCCAGAATAGTCGCCGCTTCAGATAGTGTGGAGGCCCGTTTCACACCGAGTTTTTCCAGAACCTGCCATGCCGTCACCCGGCCATCGATGTTTTCAATTCCGTGGATAAAGACCGGAATACCTGCCTCGCGTGCCCGAATAGCTGCAACCAGATAAGCATGGGCAGCACGGCATTTTCCGGCATAACAGGGCAAATCAACCGCACCGGGAGGTGCCAGAAACCGGTTGTAACCCGGGGTGTTATTTCTGGCTGCTTCAACAAACCCTGTCAGTTCCGCACTTGTTTCGCCTTTCATTCGCTGGGCAATCAAAAACGCGCCCAGTTGCAATTCATCCGCATCCGGTGCCAACAGTGCTGCAAACACCGATTCAGCTTCTTCCCTGTCCAGATTCTCCGAACCATGTTTACCGCGCGCCACGCGTTTGATCATCGCTGAAATATGCATGTCCGACTTGTACCACAACTGGCAATCAATAGGCTAGCAGAATGAATTTTCTTGTGATCCAGCATCTGGATATTGAACCGCCCGCCCTGCTTGCCGATATACTTGAAAAAGCAGGACACCAACTGACTACGATTCATCTGGATCATGGTAAGCTTATCCCTGCTGCTACTGATTTTGATGGCATCATTATTATGGGTGGCCCGCAGTCGGCCAATGATAATACAGATTATATTCTGGCAGAACTGGCCTGGCTTGAAACAACTCTGGCGACAGGCATCCCCGTACTTGGCATCTGTCTTGGAGCACAACTGATGGCCAAAGCTGCCGGAGCACAGATATTTACCTCGCCTGTCCGGGAGCTGGGCTGGTTTCCGGTTTATCACACTGAAGAGACATCAAGTGATCCGCTGTTCAGCCAAATGCCCGATGCTATGGCTGTATTTCAGTGGCATGGGGAAACATTTTCGCTAACCGATACAATGACATCCATAGCGACTCATCCGGAGGTGCCCGCTCAAGCATTTCGATTGGGTAGAGGACAATATGGTCTGCAGTTTCATATCGAGGTCGATCAATCCATGATTGAGACCTGGATCAATTATGGTGAAAACGAACGCAACCATCTTGGCATAGAAGGCATCCGGCTGTTACACAGAGATACCGCGCTGCACATTGAACCCATGCAACAATTCTGCAAACAATTGATGCATGCATGGTTAATAGCCATCCATGATGAGAGATGAACTGGCACCGAATCAGCACTTGTTCACCCAATATTGCGGGAATTATTGCAAATTGCTCAAATTATTTCTGGCAACTGTATAACCCGGATCGATTTTCAACGCTTCATTAAATTCAGCTCTGGCACGATCCCTGTCATGGCGACTGTTACGATTATAATACGCCACCCCCAGATCATTGTGTGCACGTGCCAGGTACGGACATAACTTCACTGCCTTCTCCAGATAATAAATCCTGTCATCATTATCGCCTGTTCTGGTTGCGCGATCGACATAGCGATCCGCCCTGGCACAGTCACCACTGTTTTGCCCTGAAGCATTCACAGTAGACCCTTGCCGGGAAGTTTGTGCCGGGGGCTGGCTGGCCTGAGTCCGGGCAGCGCGCTGCTCACTCTTTTCCATCTGATTACCAATCACATAACCGCCGATAGCGCCTATAATCGCACCTTTACCGGAACCTCCGGTTCGATCTACAGCATGGCCGATACCTGCGCCTACGCCAGCACCAATCAATGCTCCCATCAAACCTTTATCGCCAGCCATCAAGGAGGTGCTAAATACCAGCATAGCCAGTACAGATACCAATACTTTCATCAACATATCCTGTTTCCTCCTTTTAGCTCTTTCTCTTTACTAAGTATAGTCGATCCGGAAGAAAATTACAGCTGCACTCCTGTTTCTACGAATACTGTTATCTTTAACAGTGTAATTAACCATTATGAATCAATGATGAAAACAGCATTTTTTCGAAGCTTACAAAAGCGAATCAGACAGCCATGCCGACTGGGGAAAAGCTTCCGGGAAAAAACATGTTCCTTCAGCCTTTTTGTATGACATGCCAAAAAGATTTACACGACCACAAAGAGAAGGCCCTTATAAAAATAAGAGCCTTCACCTTAATCGCAACGATTTATATTATGGTAGACGTCAAAACGGGATATCATCATCCACCGGCACATCACCAAAATCCGGCGCACTGGCAAACGGATCATTACTCTTCGGTGCAGAGCCGCCGCCCTGAGCAGGAAAACTTCCGCCCCGATTGCCGGCTGACCCACCACCAGAACCTGACCCGCCACCAAGCATTTTCATTTCATTAGCGCGAATTTCCGTGGTGTATTTATCATTGCCATCACGATCCTGCCATTTTCGTGTTTCAATCTTGCCTTCAATATAAACGCGGGAACCCTTGCTCAGATACTGGTTGGCTATTTCACCCAGACGCCCCCACATGACCACACGATGCCACTCGGTACGTTCCTGCTGTTCCCCGTTCCGGTTCTTGAACTTTTCTGTTGTTGCCAGACGCAGATTGCACACACATGTGCCATCCTGTGTGAAGCGCGTTTCAGGATCAGCTCCCAGATTTCCAATCAACATCACTTTATTCAGCATTTATGAACCCCTCTATGTGCCTCTGCAAAATCAAGGGTGTGACCCTAGGATAACACCTTTGAAATGCAATCCCAAGATCACTGTTTTTCCAGCCATTTGATTGAGCAGCCAATGGTCGGATGCTGTGGCTGTGGTGGATTTTCGCCTGCTACAAGCAATTCAGCGGCAACTATCAGTTCCTCACGCGTCACTTTTGATTCATCTTTCCATGAATCATCAAAACGACCATGATAGAAGAGTCTGCCAGCAGCATCGAACAAATAAAGATCAGGCGTACACTGGGCATCGAATGCTCTGGCTACTGCCTGGGTATCATCAACCAGATACGGGATTGTGATGCCCCATTCGGATATTTTTTCTTTCATGGCAGCCACGCCATCAGCCGGATAATCGGGATGAATATTCGGATTTACTGCAATGCACCGAATACCCATGTCTTGTAATCTGGCTGCATGCCGGATCAGGCGTGGCCAGACTGCAATGGCATAAGGACAGTGATTGCAGGTAAATGCTACCAGCAAGCCTTTTTTGCCGATTTGGGAACGCAAATCCACGCTGTTACCATCAACATCTTTTAATACCATATCGGGTAGTTCCCAACCCGAATCCACATGTATTGAAGCAACCAGAGCCATGATGCTCACCTCTCGTAATTAATTTCCAAATCCATGCAGCACTATACTTGCAATCATTTTAGAATAAACTACACTTCATCGTAACCGGCTGATCAGCCGGTTTCTTTATATCATCGGGAGGAATAATCATGAAACGCATTGCAATTGCAATTGCAGCCAGTGCTATGCTGGCAGCACCGGTATTTGCCGGAGAACACGGAACAGGCCATGGCGCAACCCATGCAGAAGGACACGGAGCAGAACACCATGCAACTGTTTCCGACAAAGTGATCGCGGAACAACGCAAGGCACTGGCGAAAAACACCAAAGGTAAAGGGTTCGGGCCTCAGGCACCTCGGGATATTGATGCTGTTGATGGCAACAATCAGCGTATCTTCAGTGAAGCTCCTGCATCTACTAAAATGAACCTGTGCAATATCCATTTCCATAAAAATGCCGAGCACAAAGCAAAAGACTTCTCCATCTATGCCGGCAACGGTAATGGCGAAGGTTACCAGAGTGGTTATAAATACGATTCATCGCTGCTGAGCAAAGCTGAGCTGGCACCAACCAAGCATAAAATCTGCGATAGCGCACACAGCACACTGAGACCGGGTGATACCATTGAAGTGCATTATGTTTACTCAACTGCGCAAATCAAACCGGGTAAAAGTCTGGGCTCCTGCTTTAACAAAGATATTCCTAAACAGAATCCGCAGCTGCGCGTGGAAACACAAGTCTATGTACTGGTGAATGACAAGCATGCACTCAACTTTAAAGATTTGACCAAGTTCAAAAAGGTTGGTGGCCTGTACCAGGCAACCGGTATTCCTTCGAACACAGGCACACCTGTTCAATATGAAGGTTCCACAACAGGCCCTGGCTATAATGAAAAAGGTTCTCCTTATCAGGTTTCCTGGAGTGTTCGTCCGCATGTTGCCAAAGTAAATATTGCAACTGTTGGCAAATGGTGTGAGAAAAATGCCTTTGAAGAAAACCATGGACACGGTGTAAGAAATCTTGTGATAAACAAAGATTTACTATCCAAGATCGATTAATTTCAGATCAAAGGGAAAGTATCCCTGCTTCAAAAGCCCGTCTCTGTTGAGGCGGGCTTTTTTAATTGCGCTAAGCCACCAGATTACAACACCAGCCCATAAAGGCGAAAACCCGGCAGGCATGGTGATGAAACGATTGACTTTTGGATCCCCGATATCATCACTCGAGGAGGAGGACATCATGTGCTGAAGCGAAGAATAAAAGTGGTTCAGTTTATCCTGGCTTGTTTGATAATTTCGTTTGTTATCCTTTAAATGGTAACGTGAACTCAACGTGCAGCCCGTGTGGATCCCGATTGGATAATGTCAGCTCGCCACCATTGTAATCAAGCAACTCTTTAACAATAGACAGCCCCAGGCCATGGTTTTTCATTTGTCTGCTACGGGATTTGTCTACACGATAAAATCGTTCGGTTACCCTGGGCAGGTGTTTTTCCGGGATGCCTGGCCCTTCGTCCGCAATCGTCACCCGGCAGCAACCATCCAGTCGGCTTATGCGCAGGCTGATATGACCATCATCCGGTGAATGATTGATAGCATTCACCAGCAGATTGGTGACGATTCTATCCACATCATCAAAAGCAGCTGCAACCGGATACGCTTCATCATCATAATCCATGGCCAAGGACAGGTGTTTTTCTTTGCACTGGGGCATCAGCATATCGCAGGAGCGTCTGATAACCTCCAAAGCATCACAACACGCGCCCCTGTCTTCATCCTCAAATCCAAGCTGGTCCAGTGTAAGCAATACATCCAGCAGATGATTAACATGTTTGGCTTCATTGGCAATCACTGCTGCGGCTTCTTTTCTGAAATCAGCCTGATCACCGAAGCTTTCCATACTGCGGGCATAACCTAGCAGTGAAGTCAGCGGCGTTTTCAGATCATGCATCAAATTCGATATAAATGTTCGTCGCTGTTGTTCCAGTTTATGGCGGACCGTGACATCCAGGCAAAGCAATAATGCTTCTCCATTTTCCAGACGCGCCAGTCTCGGCTCAAGGAAATAATCAGGCAATTCAATTTGCGGAAGTTTTGTTTTCTCAGGCAGTGCTGCAACAGCACTTATCAGCAATGCATTCCAGTCAGCATCACGGTAGAGTTGTAACATCGGCTGCGGCAAAGGTAAATTTCCCATGGCGAAAATATCACGGGCGCATGGATTAGCTGCAACAACCATACCATCGGCATTCAACCGCAGCACTGCTTCATTCACATCAGCCAGCAGCAAATCGAGGCGCTCACTGCTATCCAGCTGCTGTTGTAATGTTGTTATTTTCCCCTTCAGTTGCAAGATTTTGGCCTGATAGTCCGACAACCGCCTGCGCATACGGGCTGTAATATAAGCACAGGCAATCACGGCAATGCCCGCTACCAACAACCCGAAACTATTCATTCAGCAGGTGTCACAAAACGATAGCCCATGCTGCGCACAGTTTCGATACAGTCCTTGCGACCAATCTTCTTCAGGGCTTTACGTAGTCGTTTGATAGTCACATCCACAGTCCGGGATTCAACATAGACATCATGACCCCAAACGTGATCAAGCAGGTAGTCCCTGCTTCGTGTCTTGCCCGGCTTATCCATGAGGATTTTCAAAAGTTTGTATTCCAGCGGCCGCACCTCAATGCGCTTATCTCCCTCAAATACAACCGGCACATCCGGATCAAGCTGGATTCTGTTCTTTGCCGATACACCCTGTTTTATGACCCGTGTACGACGCAACAAGGCTTTGGCGCGAGCCACCAGTTCATCCGGCTCGAAGGGTTTGGAAAGATAATCATCGGCCCCTTCATTAAGTCCATGCACCCGCTCGGTGGGCATACTCAGGGCAGTCACCATCAAGACCGGCGTATGCCCTTTGGATGCAGAGGCCTTGATCCATCGCAAAATTTTCATGCCGCTGGCACCCGGTAACATCCGGTCAAGCACCACCAGTTGCCAGTCGCCATCACGCATAGCTTCCAGAGCTGAATCGCCATCGCTGCATAAATATGTTGAAAATCCGGCACTGCGCAGATGTAATTCCATCAAGCGGGCAATAGGCGCCTCATCTTCAACAATGAGGATGTCAGCATGGCTTTGATCGGTATCCTGAGTCATAAGGTCTCGATACTGAAAGCTTCCATGATCCACCTCAAGCATCAGCTGTATCTGCCGGTGACATAATGATGGATGGCGGCATATTCATTTTCCTGTTTTAAAGACATGCCGGACAGCAGGCGGAACATAAAACGCAATACCAGATTACCCAGCACTGCATCTTCGACGCTAATCAGATTGAAATAGTCACGATTCATACACAGCAGGGTGAGATCGCTAGATGCCCTGACCGTAGCTGAGTGCGGGCGGCCTTCATCCAGAAATGAAAACAGGCCGAACACATCGCCTGAACCCAGATGAATAGATTCACCGAATGATGTGGTAGAAGCCGTAGCACTGCCATCCACAATGATGCGCATGGTTCTGTCTGTTTCACTCCCAGCCTCATAAATCACAGCGCCCGCGTGATATGTTACCACATCCAGACAACTGAATAACTGCATGCTTTCATCGATCTGCATTTGCTGACAGACAGGCAGTTCGCAAAACCGGTTAAACAAAGGATTGGCCATTCGGGTTGCGGTATAAGCTTCGGCAAGCCCTGCATGCGTGGCATGATTAATATACATTTCTCTTTCCTCTCTTCTCTCTCGATTTGGTCTGATGCAAATCATGTAGATCTATGTGTCACTAATGTGACAAAAACCACAATCACTCTGTATGTCATATTCATGTCACAAACCCTCCATATGGTTCGCCGCGACCCAAAAAAGGGATTGATAAAGAGGAGATTAAATTGAAAGCAACTATCAAAACTATTGCTGCTCTCGCCATGCTGGCATTCTCCGCTCCGGCTATTGCCGGTGGCGTGAGTGTTTATGACGACGGAGACAGCAAACTGAAGCTCGGTGCCAAGGTGTTCCTTGATGGCACCCAGAAAGAAACACTGACAGATGGTATCACAACCGATCGCACCAGAGGCTTTAATCTTGGCCGTGCTTATTTGACCGCCAAATATTATTTCAACAGCGACTGGATGATGCGTATCACAACTGATGTTCAGCAAGAAACTGTCCTCGCTCACAAGAAAACCAACGTATTCCTGAAGTATGCCTATCTGGAGGGCAAGCTGTATGGTGATGCCGCTGTAATGCGTCTGGGTGTATCACATAACCCGTGGATCGATTACGAACAGGGTTTGTGGAAACACCGTTACATGTCCAAGGTAACCACGGATACGTTCAAATATGATGATTCTGCTGATATCGGTGTAGGCCTGAAAGGTAAACTGATGGATGGTCTGGTGAAGTACTGGGTCGTTGGCGTCAATGGCGGTGGCTATGGCAATCTGGCCCAGTCCAATGCGATTGACTATAAGGCACGCCTTGGTCTGTATCCAATCAAAGGCCTGACCATCGATGTCGGTTATAACACCGGTTTCCGTGGCAAGAAAACATTCGGTACAGGTAAACTGAAACAGACGATGACTCAGGTCATGATCAGTTATGGTACACATGACTTCCGTGTCGGCGGCAACTGGATTAACAATAAGGATAAAGTGAAGAAGCTTATTGAAGCCAACACCTATGCAGTCTGGGGCTGGGCCAAACTCGGAGCCGGCTTTGGCGCTGTAGCACGCTGGGAACAGGAAAAGGCCTTTGCAATCAATGCATTAACCGGTGTTAGTGGAAACATTGAGCAGAAACGTGTTCGTTACCTTTTCGGCCTGGACTATGCACCAGTCAAGCACATTGTATTCACACTGGGTTATATCGATGACAAGACCACCACCGCCAAGTTTACTGTTGGTAAATCAGCAGAAACCAAACAGATCGGTGTCTGGACACAGTATAAATATTAAATAATACATCAGGCCGGGGATTTATTCCCGGCCTGAGTTATTCTGTTCAAACCAAACAAGGAGATAAGTATGAAAAAGAAAATTATTCTTGCCGCTGCCATGATGCTCATTGCTGCAGGCACAGCTCAGGCCCGCGATCAGATCAAGATCGTTGGTTCATCTACTGTTTACCCGTTCTCCAGCTATGTTGCTGAAGCGCTGGGTTCCACCACAAAGTTCAAGACTCCGGTTGTTGAATCTACCGGTTCCGGCGGTGGCATGAAATTATTCTGCGCCGGCAATGGCATGGACACTCCGGATTTCACCAATGCATCACGTCGCATGAAGGCCAAGGAATACAAGAAGTGCCAGAAGAACGGCATCAAGAACATCACTGAAATGGTTGTCGGTTATGACGGTATCGCCATTGCACAGTCCAAGAGCGCTGCTCCTCTTGATCTGACCCGCAAACAGTTGATGCTGGCTGTCGCTGCTGAAGTTCCAAGCAAAGATGGTAAAAGCCTGGTCGCTAATCCGTATCATTACTGGAATGAAATCGATGCCAAATTGCCTCACCGCAAAATCACCATCTATGGCCCGCCAACCTCTTCCGGAACACGCGATGCATTCGAGGACATGATCCTCAAGCACATCACCAAGCATATCGATGCATATACCAATCTGTACAAAGCCGATAAAGTGAAGAACAAGAAGTACAAGAAGTTCCACGAAATCCGTCAGGATGGCGTATATGTTCCATCCGGTGAGAATGACAACCTGATCGTTCAGAAACTGACCAAGGACGTTGCTGCGCTCGGCATCTTCGGTTACAGCTACCTGGCTGAAAATACTGACAAGATCGGTGCGGCTACTATTGAAGGCGTCGCTCCGGCACCTGAAACTGTTCAGAACGGTTCCTACAAACTGTCACGTTCACTGTACTTCTACATCAAGCAATCTCACATCGGCAAGGTTCCCGGCATGCTTGAATATGCCAACCTGTTCATGAGCGAGCAGATGATTGGTGATGAAGGCGAATGTGCAGACATCGGCCTGATCCCGCTGCCAAAAGAAATGCGCGATCACTATCGTGCCAACCTGAAAGCTCTGACTCGTCTGAAAGCAGACGATCTGAAGAAAAAGCACTAAGCAGACGCTTCAACTATGAGACTGGCCGGAGTAACCTCCGGCCAGTTTCTTTACCTGAAAAACAGTCACAAGCTTTTACCACAGAGTACGTACAGCAAACCCGGGAGTATGAAACATGATACTTAAAGGTTTGCTCTGCTAAAATCTGCCTGCTCTGTGGTGCAAGGTTGTAAATAACTACTAGTAAACATGGAGTTTAGAATTACCCAATGACTACTGCTGATCTGTTTTTATGGTTCTTTGGCGGCTTGATCCCACTGTCTGTCATGGCCTTCTGGATAGCGCGCGGCAAGGCGCTATCGGTGGAATCCAAAACCAATGCTCGACTGCATTCGCGACCCGGATTCTATGGTCTGTACGGTCTTACATGGATGGCGCTGCCAGCGCTGGTGGCATCATTACTATTCAGTGTCGCACACCTGTTTCGCCTGTTTGATGTACCGCCCACCATGTTGCTGGCTACAGCTTTTGGTCTTGGCAGTGGTGGTTTGTGGTTTGCCCTGAGTCAGATCAAGGCCGACTTCCGCGCCCGCCAGGCAGTGGAAAAAGTCATGCGTGGACTGCTGCTTACCGCTGCCGGCATTTCGATTCTGACTACCGTTGGCATTGTGCTATCGGTTATTTTTGAATCCATTCAATTTTTTAAAGTCATTTCCTTCTGGGATTTTATTACCGGCACGCAGTGGCAGCCTGATACCGCCTTTCTGATCGGAGCCGGACGAGCTGACGAGAATGTGGCGCCACCGCTGTTCGGCTCGGTGCCGATTTTTGCCGGCACGTTGATGATCACCCTGATCGCCATGCTGGTCGCTGTACCGATTGGTTTATTTTCGGCCATCTATATGTCGGAATATGCGTCGCACACAGCGCGTGGCCGCCTGAAACCAATGCTGGAGATTCTGGCCGGTATTCCTACCGTGGTATATGGCTTCTTCGCTGCCATTACCATCAGTCCGCTGGTCGTGGATATCGCCCATGCGATGGGTCTGGAGGCAGACTACACCAATGCGCTGGCGCCGGGCCTGATTATGGGCGTGATGATTATTCCGTTTATTTCATCACTGTCTGATGATGTCATCCGCGCCGTACCCGAATCGTTGCGCGACGGCTCGCTGGCGCTGGGCACCACCAAGGCAGAAACCATTCGCCATATTGTATTGCCCGCCGCCATGCCAGGTATTGTCGCGGCCTGTTTGCTGGCTGTATCGCGCGCCATCGGTGAAACCATGATTGTGGTGATGGCGGCAGGCCTGCGCCCTAACCTGACTGCCAATCCGCTCGAAGGCATGACCACGGTGACTGTAAAAATCGTGGAAGCATTGACCGGTGATCAGGAGTTCGATTCAGCTTTTACCCTGTCCGCCTTTGCGCTCGGTCTGGTATTGCTGACGGCCACATTAATCCTCAATATTATTTCAACCATCGTGGTTCGGAAATTCAGGCAACAGTATGAGTAATTTTATGAACACTGGAAAAAATCCTCGCCAAAAGCAGCGTGAGCGCGCCGATACCCGGTTCAGACTCTATGGTTTGACTGCGCTCGGACTGGCGATGGCTTTTCTCGTATTTTTCTTCATTGATATCATCGGCCAGGCCATCCCGGCATTTCATGTTACCGAGGTTAAGGTGACCGTGCATTACAGCGATGCAGTGAAATCGAATTACAACAAAGCCATCGATCATAAATTGCGGCGCATTGTAAGTCGGGGCTGGTTGCGTGCTCTGCCGGCGCAACTCAAAGCGCATCCGGATATGATCGGCACCAGTGCTGAACTATGGGTTCCAACGGATAGTCGGGTGGATCAGTATATCAAGGGCCATGATGGAAACGGTCTGAAACCGAAATATCAGCATATCGTTGATGCCATGCAGAAAGACGGGCGTGTGCGTCAGGTATTCAACACTGGTTTCTTCACCTCGGGCGATTCAAAACTACCGGAACAGGCTGGCATTCTTGCTGCTGCCGTGGGTTCGGTGTTCACACTGCTGTTGACCATGCTGGTGGCAGTGCCGATTGGCGTGATGACAGCGATTTATCTGGAAGAATTTGCAGAAGACAGCAAACTAACCCGCCTGATTGAAGTGAATATCAATAATCTGGCTGCTATTCCATCAATTCTGTACGGCTTGTTGGGATTAGCGATTTTTATCAATTTTATGGGTGTGCCGCGCTCATCCGCTCTGGCTGGCGGTTTAACTCTGGCGCTGATGACCTTGCCCATCATCATCATTGCTACCCGTGCAGCACTGCGCGCCGTACCCGAATCCATTCGTGAGGCGGCCTATGGTCTCGGCGCATCCAGCCTGCAAACGGTGTGGCACCATGTGTTGCCGCTGGCCATGCCGGGTATTTTGACCGGTTCAATTATTGGTCTGGCGCAGGCTATGGGTGAAACAGCCCCTTTGATTATTATCGGCATGATGGCCTATATTCCCGAACCTCCGACATCGATTCTGGATGCTGCAACTGTGCTACCGGCCCAGGTCTATACATGGTCTACCGAATCGTTGCATGGTTATACTGAACGGACGGCCGCAGGGATTCTGGTCTTGTTAACGGTATTATTAAGCTTGAATGCAATCGCGGTGACGTTGAGAAACCGTATGCAACAACACTGGTGAGGAATCATGAGCACTGAGAAGAATAACCAACTGGAAAATAAAATCACCGTTCGCGATCTGAAGCTGTGGTATGGGGATTTCCAGGCGCTCAACGGCCTTGATCTGGATATCCTTGAAGGAAAGGTCACTGCATTTATTGGTCCGTCCGGTTGCGGAAAATCGACTTTCCTGCGCACCCTGAACCGCATGAATGATCGCATTCCATCATGCCGGGTGGAAGGTGAAATTCTGCTGGATGGTACCGATATTTATGCGCCGGAAGTGGATGTGGTGCAACTGCGCACCCATGTCGGCATGGTATTCCAGAAACCCAATCCATTCCCCAAAAGTATTTATGAAAATATTGCCTATGCGCCACGCATTCACAGTCTGGTGAATGACGGGCCTGAGATGGATGAACTGGTCGAAACATCGCTCAGAAAGGCCAGCATCTGGAATGAAGTAAAAGACAAGCTGCAGCAACCCGGCACAGCGCTGTCCGGCGGTCAGCAGCAGCGTTTATGTATCGCACGAACTATTGCTGTGCAACCGGATGTGATTCTGATGGATGAGCCATGTTCGGCGCTTGATCCGATTGCCACGGCCAAAATAGAAGAGCTGATGGATGAACTCAAACAGGAATATACCATTGTCATCGTCACCCATAATATGCAGCAGGCGGCCCGCGTTTCAGACTACACCGCCTATTTTTATCTGGGTGATCTGATTGAATTCGCCGATACCCATACTATTTTTACAGCTCCAACCCATCAAAAAACTGAAGATTATATTACCGGACGCTTCGGATAAGGAACAGAAATCATGCCAACTGAACATACTATCAAACGCTTTGAAGGCGAACTGAATGACCTGAAGGAAAAAATTCTGGAGATGGGCGGACTGGTTGAAAAAGCGATCAAACGTTCCATAAACTCGTTACTCAAGCATGATACCGACCGTGCGCATAAAGTGATTGAACGGGAAAGCAATATCAATGACCTGGAACTGGAAATTGATGAAATGACACGCACTATTCTGGCCTTGCGCCAACCGGCGGCCAGTGATCTGCGCTTTGTCATCACCTCAATCAAACTGGTCACTGATCTGGAACGCATGGGTGACCTGGCAGAGGGCATCGCTGAAAAAATGCTGGAAACAAGGGATCATCCGCTGATTCAAATCAACTCCCTGCAGTCGCTTTCCGACCTTGTACTGGTACAACTCAAACTGTCTCTGGATGCATTTTCCCGCTACGATATTGAGGCGGCTGCGCAATGCATCGAGGGGGACAAAAAAGTAAATACAATGTACAAAGCGATGCAGCGCGAATATCTGACCTATATGATTGAAGATCCCCGCCAGATCACAGCCGGGCTTATCGCCACAAATATTGCCAAGAATCTCGAGCGTATCGGTGACCATGCCGTCAATGTGGCTGAAATGGTGATTTACATGGTCAAAGGCTACGAGGTTCGCCATATAGGGCGAAAAGCCGCCGCAGCTATTGTTCGCGGAGAATCAGCTCCCAAGTGACCAACCCGGCATAACACTCTAACATCCCTCTTTTACGATGGGAGTGTGTTATGGTCATGAGAAGTTCAATTACCAGCATGTTTGCCGGATCGCCGGTGAAGCCGTTGCAGAAACACATGGAAAAGGCGTGCCGGTGCGCCGGCCAGTTGCCGGTTTTTTTCGCAGCTGTCGCCAAAAAGGATTTTGAACAGGCAAAAACCATCCAGAAAGCCATTGCCGGCATGGAAGGCGAAGCCGACGATATCAAAATCGCATTGCGCATGGGGCTGCCCAACAGCCTGTTTATGCCCATGCCACGTGAGCAGGTGCTTGATATCGTTCGATTACAGGACAAAATCGCCAACATCTCTGAAGATATTGCCGGCAC
This sequence comes from Mariprofundus sp., assembly GCA_015485035.1. GTDB lineage: Bacteria > Pseudomonadota > Zetaproteobacteria > Mariprofundales > Mariprofundaceae > Mariprofundus. The sequence goes on along the minus strand of WFUI01000216.1, from coordinate 8,722 downwards.
CATGGTCGGCAGAAAAATGCAGATTCCTGAACCGGTAGTTGATGCCTTTGCCGCCTTTGTCGAATGCGCTGTCGAGGCTGCCAACCAGGCCAAAAGTGCTATCAACGAACTGGATGAACTGGTGGAAACCGGTTTTCGGGGCAGAGAATTGAGCGTAGTAGAAGAGATCATCGAAAAGCTCGAGAAAATCGAAAGCAGAGCCGATAAGCTGGAAAAAAAACTGCGCCGCGACCTGTTTGAAATTGAAAAAGACTACCCGCCACTGGATATGATGTTCCTCTATCGCATTATCAACTGGATCGGAAAACTGGCTGATGTATCACATCAGGTTGGCGGGCGCATTCAACTGCTGATGGCTCGTTAGAGGAACGCTGTTTTGGAATCCATCCTCGTTCAAAACGCCACCACGTTTATCGCACTTGCAGCCATCTTCGGCCTGTTCATGGCATGGGGTATCGGTGCTAACGATGTAGCCAATGCCATGGGCACTTCAGTCGGCTCCAAAGCCCTCTCCTTCAAGCAGGCTGTAATGATAGCTGCTGTCTTCGAACTGGCCGGTGCAATACTGGCCGGTGGAGAAGTCACCAAGACGGTACGCAAGGGTATTATTGACATCTCTTCACTGGGTACGACACCGGAGTTGCTGGTTTACGGTATGCTGGCTTCATTGCTGGCCGCCGGTATATGGCTGCTGGTCGCTTCACGTATGGGCTGGCCGGTTTCAACCACGCACTCGATAGTCGGTGCCATTGTCGGTTTCGGGGCAGTCGGAATCGGCGTTGATGCCGTGTACTGGATCAAGGTTGGCACCATTGCAGCCAGCTGGGTGACCTCGCCCCTGCTGGCCGGTGCGCTGGCATTTTTCCTGTTCCGAAACATCCAGAGGCTGATCATCAACACCGATAATCCGATCAATAGTGCAAAAAAATATGTGCCGGTTTATATCTTTGCGGTGGGCTTTCTGATCTCGATGGTCACGATGGTAAAAGGACTGAAGCATGTCGGCATAAAACTGCCTTTTGAACAGGATGTATTGCTCTCGGTTGTCATCGGTATGGTGATTGCCGTAATCGGCAAAATAATGATCGGGCGAATCAAATTCGATCCGGCTGCTGATAAAGAGTTTCATTTCGCCAATATGGAAAAAATCTTTGGCGTGCTGATGATTTTCACAGCAATGGCGATTGCTTTCGCGCACGGCTCCAATGATGTGGCCAATGCCATCGGCCCGGTTGCTGCGATTGTCGGCATTGTCCAGAGCGCCGGCGAAATCGCCGTTAAATCCGCCACCCCGATCTGGATTCTGATGCTTGGCGGGTTCGGTATTGTGTTCGGTCTGATGACATACGGGCATAAGGTGATTGCCACGGTGGGCAGCGGTATTACCGAACTCACGCCCAGCCGGGGTTTCGCTGCCACACTGGCTGCTGCCGCCACCATTGTATTTGCATCCGGCACAGGCCTGCCTGTCTCCACCACACACACGCTGGTCGGTGGCGTACTCGGCGTTGGCCTGGCACGTGGCATCGGCGCACTCAACGGCAATGTGGTCAAAACAATCTTCATGTCATGGATTGTCACACTGCCAGCCGGTGCAGGCCTCTCGATTATGTTTTTCTTTATCTTTAAGGGCATATTTACCTGAATCCCAGCAGCCCGGTAAAATTGAGATAGCGATTTAACCGCCGAATCGGCATGATAAGCCGATGGAGATCACTCACCTTGTTGCCGATGATGAACTGCAGGAGCCCGGCGCTCTGGTCGGTGCAATCGATGTCGGCTCCAATGCCATGCGACTCGGTATCGCCGCACAGGATGATCAAGGCGTACCACGTTTAATTCAGCGATACCGCGAACCTGTTCGCCTGGGCCATGATGCATTCACCACAGGCATCTTAAGCCCGCAAACCATGGATGAAGCGGTGGAGGCATTCCGGCAATTCCGGCGCATTCTCGATCAGCATCATGTGGAAAAATATCGCGCCACTGCCACCAGTGCCATGCGTGATGCCGCCAATGGATGCGAACTGATTGCGCGCATTGCAGAAGAAACCGGGATTGAGCTCAATCTGATCAGCGGCGAAGAAGAAGCCCGGCTGGTGCACTACTCCATCAGTCGCCGCGTTGATTTATCCAATCAGTTTACGCTATTGATTGATATGGGCGGCGGCAGCGTTGAAGTCACACTGTGCGATGATGGTGAAATCATTTCGGCCCAGAGTTTCAAAATCGGCACTGTCCGCCTACTGGAAATGCTTGGACAGGAAGGAGATTTCAATACCCTGTTGTCGGAATACCTTGATGGCACACGAAAAAAATTAAGAGAACAAATCGGTAGACGAAAAACAAAACAGTGTGTTGCTACAGGCGGCAATGCTGCAGCGATTGGCGAGCTGGCATGCCAGCTTCTGGGTACAGCATCTCCGGATCAAATCAGCCTTGCAGAGCTGGGTGATCTTATCCGCACATTGGCAGAATTAAGCTTTGAAGAACGTATTCGCGATCTGGGATTAAGGCCTGACCGGGCCGATGTCATTCTACCCGCTGCCATGGTATTCCACGAGATTATGGTGTTGGCCGGAGCAGAAACCATGATCATGCCCGATGCCAGTCTACTCGATGGTGTGATGCTGGATATGGTGGATAACGAGCAACGCACCTTCAACTCGCAGCGGCGCAACCTGTTGGCCTGGGCACGCTCACTGAAGAAGAAATATCATGTCGATCGTAAATACGGCAAGCATGTGGCCAAACTGGCACTGGAACTGTTTGACCAGATGCATGGCCTGCACGGACTTGGCCATCGTAATCGCCTGTTGCTGGAACTGGCAGCGAAGGTGCATGAAATCGGCATGTATGTCCGTGTGGGTGGCCATCATCGCCATGCCGCCTACCTGATTTCTGTGGCTCCGTTGCTCGGTTTGAGCGCTGAAGAAAAAACCTTGCTGGCACAAGTGGTCCGCTACCAGCGCAAGGCCGCTCCGAACGAAACGCATGAATTATTTGCAGCACTGAATGCAGAAGATCAGCAAACCGTGTGGCACCTCAGCGCGCTGCTGCGTCTCGCCATTGCCCTGAACAAGGAACGACGCAATCGCGTTGAAAATGTCGAAGTCGAGATTGATTCGCAAGACATCACCCTGCATCTTGAGGGTCATGGTGATTTACTGCTGGAGCGCTGGGCCGCCCTTAAAACATCTGCTTATATTGAACAGGCCTTCGGCCTCCGGCTTCACATCGACCTCAACCTGACCAACTAGGAGCCTGTCGGCCTTTTCATTCAGGTAAAAGCGTACCAAGCATATTCATCAGTTCATACTGGGCATTCCTTGGCTTGCTGTTTGAGCGAATGCGATGATATTGACCATCCTTGCTCAGACGCCAGGCGCCGGTGTTATCAGACAGGTACAGGTGTAACCCCTGCTTCAAGACCTGATTCGCCAGTTTTTTATCACGTACCGGGAAACAGGTTTCGACACGCCTGAGTAAATTGCGGTTCATCCAGTCGGCACTGGCACACAACACCTCCGGCTCACCACCGTTATAGAAATAAAACACCCGTGTGTGCTCAAGAAAACGGCCCAACACCGAACGAACGCGAATGTTGTCGGACACGCCTTTAATACCCGGACGCAAACAGCAAATACCACGAACCACCAGATCGATTTTTACACCGGCTTGTGAAGCACGGTAAAGCGCCCTGATGATTTCCGGTTCTTCCAAACCGTTCATCTTGGCAATAATACGCCCCCTGCTCCCGGCCTGCGCATTGGCGGCCTCCAGATTAATGCGCTCGATCAAACCACTATGCAAGGAAAAAGGAGCCTGCAGCATACTTTTGAGTTTGGAGACTTTCCCCATACCCGTCAGCTGCTGGAATACCCGATGCACATCCTCGCCAAGATCCTCATCACAGCTGAGCATTCCAAAATCGGTATAGAATCGCGTCGTAATGGTATGATAATTGCCCGTACCCAGGTGTACATAACGCCGCATCTTTCGGCCTTCACGACGCACAATGAGCATCATTTTGCAATGTGTTTTGTAACCAACCACACCATATACGACCTGTACCCCGGCAGCTGACAGGCGATTGGCCAGACCGATATTATCCTCTTCATTGAAACGTGCCCGCAACTCAATGACAGCCACAACTTCCTTGTTGGCACGGGCAGCCCTGACCAGTGCATCGACAATCGGTGATTCGGGCACTACACGATAAAGCGTTTGCTTGATTGCCAGCACATTGTGGTCAACTGCTGCCTGTTTAAGCATTTCAACCACCGGATCAAAGCGTTGAAACGGATGGTGCATCAGCACATCACCCTGACGAATAATCCTGAACATGTCCCTGTCTTCGACTTTCAACCTTTCCGGTATTCCCTGTTTGAAAACCGGAAACTTCAGATCGGGCCGTTCTACCTCGTCACAGATTCGGGCCATGCGATACAGATTGACCGGCCCATCCACCTGATACAAATCTTCATGCGCCAACCCAAACTGATTCAGCAAAAAGTCAGACAGTTCAGCCGGGCACCGGGTGGATACTTCCAGACGCACAGCCTGACTGTACCGTCGTTCCAGCAACTCTCCGGCAATCGCCTCTTTCAAATCATCCAGTTCATCATCAACATCAAGTTCACTGTTGCGTGTAATACGAAACTGGTGACAGACTTTGGCTGTCATGCCCGGGAACAGTTCGCCGACATGGGCATGAATGATGGACGACAGGAAAACGTAGCAATGTTCAGATGTTGCCACCCCTTCAGGCAATCGAATCATCCGGGATAATGACCTCGGTGCCTGTACAATCGCATAATGCGATTCGCGCCCGAATGCATCCTTGCCATCCAGCTCAACCATAAAGTTCAGAATCTTGTTGAGCAGGCGTGGAAACGGATGGGCGGGATCCAGACCAATTGGCGTCAAAACGGGTAACAATTCACGTTTGAAAAATTTTCGGATCCAGTCCTGCTGCGTTTCATTCCACTCGGCACGATGTAAAAAACTGATCCCTTCATCGCGCATTGCCGGTATCAGATCATTGTTGAGGACTTCATATTGTTGCGCAACCAGCGCTCTCACCTGCTTATGAATGCACTGCAAGGTTTCACTCGCCGTCATGCCATCCGCACCCACACGCAGTGACCCGACGGCAACACGCTGCTTCTGGATGGCAACACGCACTTCGAAAAACTCATCCAGATTGGATGTGCAAATGCAAAGAAAACGTAACCGTTCAAGCAGCGGCACTGTTGAATCACAGGCCATCTCGAACACCCGCCGATTAAACTCCAGCATGCTTAAATCACGATTGAGATAATATTTTTTATTTTCCAGCATTTTGATGTCGCTTTCGCTCAACAGTTGCTCCTTTTTACAGACAGGAAGACCGAATGAATAAGGCCGGAAGACTAACATAAAAATATAGCAGTAAATATAACATACACTCACTTGCTTTTTATCGTCACTCTACTCTGTTCCTGTGACATCATCATGACATCCCCGTGCCATACCTTTGTCATAATAGCTGCATAAATTTCCCCTCAACAAACTGGAGGATAGACAGTCATGGACGAAAATAACACGGACACCAACCTGGATTTACATAAAGTGATGAAAACGATTGCACAGATGAATCCGCATATTTCGTTATCAGATATTGCATTTCTGATGGACACCCCGTATGAACCCGATATCTGCGAATACGACATGGCTGATGCCGTTGAAAACTTCTGAGCCGGTAATTCTGTCACATATTCCGATAAACAGGCATTGACCCTTTGCGGGCATACGACATGATTGTCGTATGTTCGCTGATACAGACAAAAAACCGCTAAGCGTTACCGAGCTGACGGCCCGCATCAAACAAATGCTGGAGGCCGGTTTTGCCAAAGTAGAGGTCTCAGGCGAAGTATCCCGCCTGACCCGGCCTTCATCCGGCCACTTCTATTTTACCATTAAAGATGCCCATGCAGCTATTTCCGCTGTTATCTGGCGATCCACCGTCTTGCGGCTGAAAAACCTGCCTGAAGAAGGTCGGGAGTTCGTTTTCAGCGGTCACATCAGTCTTTATGAACCGCGTGGTTCCTACCAGCTGGTGGTCAGTCGCGTTGAAACAGCCGGATTCGGCAAACTGGCGGCAGAGTTTGAACGTCGCAAACAGGAATATGCCAGGCGAGGCTGGTTCGATATCGCGCGCAAGCAGGCTATTCCCCCTCTGCCGCAACACATCGGAATTGTTACCTCTCCTACAGCCGCGGCTTTCGAGGATGTTAAAAAAGTACTGGCTACACGCCCGGCATGGTTGCAGATCACGCTGGCACCGGCACTGGTGCAGGGAAACACGGCTCCTGCAAGCATTTCCGCGGCGATCAGAAAAATCGTCTCCATGGACAGCCCCCCCGATATTATTCTGCTGGTACGCGGTGGCGGCAGTATCGAAGATCTGTGGTGTTTTAACGATGAAAGCGTTGTCAAAGCCATCGTGGACTGCCCGATACCTGTTATTTCCGGTATCGGCCATGAAATCGATACCACACTGGCTGATCTGGCTGCCGATATTCGCGCTGCCACACCCTCCAATGCGGCTGAAATCTGCTGCCCGGCAAGTCATGAATTACACAAGCGGATGCCAAAACTTGCCACCCTGAACCAACGACTCAGACAACGGCTGCTACAAATGCGCCGGGATCAGGCCTCACTGATACAACGTCAAACCCATGCATGGCTACGGCGAATCGATTCACATCATCATAGTGTCGGACAACTGCAATCACGTCTCGAACATGCCGCCCATGTCGCTCTGACACAATTGCGTATTCCTCTGCGTTTGCTGGAAAAACGGCTGGCGCCACTGCAACCGACCCAACAACTGCAACATCAGCGACTGCTTCAGACCAGAAAATCCATGGATTTACATCAAAACATGCTCAAGTTATTACGAAACCGGCAACAGTCACTGGCCGACATAAGCGCACAATTAAAAGCGCAGGCACATCACATTCAGTTGAAACGGCAACAGCTGAACGTGTCATTTGGAAAACTCAGAGAGCTGGACCCTACCCGTGTTCTGGAACGCGGTTACAACATGAGCTATACGGCTGATGGACGATTAATTACACATGTGACAGAACTGACAACAGGTGACAGCATGTTTGTTCGTTTCCGCGATGGTACTGCCAAAACAACCGTGAAATCAATTCAGGAGAAATCAGCATGAAAACCATGATCTGCCTCATTCCGGCTTTATTATTCTGCATCAATACCGCCTTCGCAACCACATGGGCTGGCATACAGGGCGACGTTGTCAGCGTGGAAACAACTTATGCCGGCGACAAACTGGAACTGACATGTTTTGGAAAAAGCTGGCCGCTCAAATCACTGGGACATGGTGCATGGCGTGGCTGGATCGGGATTGATATGAAAAAGAAACCGGGGAAATACAATATCATGTGGAAATCAGCAAAAGATTCCGTTGCCAATGATTTTCTCGATGTATCCAAAGGAACATTCCGTATCTCCCATATCGAGGTAGCAAAGAAGATGGCTGTTTTTGATAAAAGCACCCTGTCCCGGATCCGGACCGAGGTAAAAGCACTGAAAGCCACCTATATTGAGAAAGTAAATGCCAGCCCTGATGTGAAGATGAGCGGCAGGCCCGTCGAAGGCATTGTTTCCACCCCATTCGGTGCCCAGCGTTTTGTCAATGGCGAACCCCGTTCACCACATTCGGGCATTGATATTGCCGCACCTGCCGGCACTGTGATTGAAACACCGCTGGCCGGGCGTGTGCTGCTGGTGGCTGATATGTACCTGAATGGTAAAACGGTAGCTATCGGACATGGAAACGGATTAGTATCCGTCTATTCACATATGCAATCGATAGCGGTTAACAAGGGGGACTGGCTTGAAACCCGTCAGAAGATCGGTGAAGTGGGTGCTACAGGCAGGGCGACCGGTCCGCATCTGCATTGGGGCGTGCGCTTCAATAACGCCCGCATTAACCCGGACAGTTTACTATAGCGTACCCTGAAATATCATGGCACCCTTGCAGGACTATGTCACAATCAGCTAACATGAACAGCGTGCCTGCATTATTCCTGGGAGGGGATGGATAAACATGGAAGTTAAAGCATTAATCATTGATGATGAAGATTCGATTCAGGGAATCCTGGCCGCTTTTTTCAATCGTTATGTCAGTGATAAAAATTTGCAGAGTGATATCGTATGCATGGGTGATCCGGTTCAAAGTCTGTTTGAACTGACCACACATGGTGACGAGTATCAGGTGATTCTGCTTGATGTGCGTATTCCCAGACTATCCGGCGATGAGATTTACAGTTCGCTGGAACAGGTCAATCCGGGCATTCTGGGTCATATCATCTTTGTCACCGGTTACCCGGAGGATTTGTACGAACGCTTTCCGGGCAAGGAATTCAATATTCTGCAGAAACCGTTCCGCTACAACAGCTTTGCCGAAAAACTGGATTGCCTTTTCGGCAACTAGGAGCCTATCCACCCCATGCCGGAAACAGAACAATGGCAAGCCTCCCTGCTTGAGCAACGTATAGCATGGGGCGTTGCAGCATGTTGCATCATTCTGGTGTTTCTGGCCTCGACACGGCCTGAATGGTTTGAACTTCCGACTCCGGCACCACAGCCAATTGTAAAAAAAGAACCCATCAGGAACACACCCCGTCCTTCACCTGTTATCCACCAC